>CANBTK010000023.1 GCA_947372365.1 Flavipsychrobacter stenotrophus
GCATAATTAAGAATATGATAAGTAAATATGGCAATGTGTGAGGTTTTTACGCCCTACAAATGCCGATTAAAGAGTGCAATATTATAAAAAATGGGGCATTTAGGGTATATCCGCGTTTTTTTTATTGCATATTTTTTTGGGTGGTATATACCCATGCTGCTAAAAAGGCGGCTTTTTACGTTAAAAATGGGCGCTTTTGGGTACAGTAAAAGCTATTTTTATGTTTTCCGCCACAGTAGGCTCCCATCGCCATAACTCAGGAAGCGGAAACCATGCCCCATCGCATAGTTATACACCTCGCGCCAATCATCGCCTATGAGGGCTGCTACCAGCAACAGTAACGTGCTTTGTGGCTGGTGGAAATTGGTAACCAGCCCGCTGATAACCCTGAATTGGTAACCCGGCGCTATCAGTATCTGGGTGCGGGTAATGATTTTGCCCAGGCTGTTGGCATGCATATGGCTGAGCAGTGCTGTAAAGGCTTCTTCTGTTGTGCAGGTAGCTTCTGTTTCATACGGCACCCATTGGTTTACTGCAATGCCTGCCCAGTCAACAGGCTGCCCCTGCACCAGCTTATTGCCTATCCAGTAGAGGCTCTCTAATGTACGCAGCGAAGTAGTGCCTACGGCTACTATTGGGCCTTTTTGCTGCAATAGCTGCTGTATTGCCTGCTGGCCCACTTCTATCCATTCGGCATGCATATCATGCTCGTGCATGGTAGCGCTTTTTACAGGCTTAAAGGTGCCTGCACCCACATGCAGGGTAACATAGGCTGCACCAATGCCTTTTGCTGCAAGGCTATCCATAATGTGTGCTGTGAAATGCAGCCCGGCAGTAGGGGCGGCAACACTGCCCTCATCGGTGGCAAAGATGGTCTGGTAGGTGGTTGCGTCTTTAATGCCCGCTTCGCGGTTAATATAGGGCGGCAGGGGCACTTTGCCGGCATGGTGCAGCACCTCGGCAAAAGTAAGTTCAGGGTTATCCCAGTCCAGTTGTATAGTGTAGTACCCTTCGTGCTTGTTTACCATAGTGGCAGATAGCGTAAAACCCGCTTCCGGGCACTGCAGGTGCAGCGCAATGCCATCTTTCCATTTTTTTGCGCTGCCCACCAGGCAGTTCCACCATACCTGCCCCTTTTGCAGCATGGCTGTTTGCATATCAGGCAGCGATGCATGGGGCTCCAGGCAAAACACCTCAATAGCGCCGCCTGTTGGCTTGTTAAACAGCAGGCGGGCATGCACAACTTTCGTCTGATTAAAGGCCATCAGCGCCCCGGTGGGTATATGGCCGCTTATGTGGTGGTAAGTATCTTCGGTTATTAGCCCATCTTTATAAACCAGCAACCGGGATGCATCCCTTTGTTCCAGTGGGTATTTGGCTATGCGTTCATCGGGCAGGGCGTAGGTAAAGTTTTCAATGCGTAAGTCCTTGGGGTGCATATTTATTTTATTTCAGGGATTGTAATGCCTGTTATTTTGCGGTACAGGTCTATGGCGTAGAGGTCGGTCATACCAGCAATAAAGTCAACAATGGACTGAATGTCCGAATACACCGAACTCTCTGTGAGCTGCAGCGGGAACTGGGTAGAAACCAGCTTTATCAGCTTGGCTGAGCGGCTTTGTTTAGGGTTCAGCACGGCATTCACAAACTCTTTAAGCAGGCCGCCAATAATGTTGTAGCCAGCTATCTCTATCTCTACCACCGACCGGTAGTTATAAACATGCTTTACCGAGTATTCGTTTATCTTTTCAATAAGCTCGTAGTCGGCTGCGGGCAGGCATTTCAGGAGGTCTTTTTGCAGGGTGCCATCCAGCAGGGCGGCTTCGTTTTCCATAAAGACTTTGGCCAGTTTTTTGGTCATCAGCCCTATCCACAGGGCGCGTATGTATTGCACCTTCTGGTTGGCATCATTAATGTTGGCTACCTTCTTCCTGATATAGCCCTGTGTTTCGTACCCATCGCCCTCTTCTTCAAAAAACGGCAGGAAAAGCGACTCAAATTTTTCGGTGCTGGTAATATGCAGCCTGTGGGCATCTTCAAGGTCTATTACCCTGTAGCACACATCATCGGCAGCCTCGGTGAGGTACACATAAGGGTGGCGGGCATATACATTTTCAAGGCCGGCAATGGCGGGTATGCCCAGCGTTTCTGCTATCTGTTGGTAAGTGCCAATTTCAGAGTCAAAAAAGCCTGATTTTTTGGTGGCTATAAGCCCGGTTTTTTTGTCGAAGCCCGATATGGATGCGCAGGGGTATTTTACTATAGCGGCAAGGGTAGCATAAGTAAGCCTGTAGCCGCCCAGCTCGTTTTCGCTATACTGGTGGGTAAGTACCCGCAATGCGTTGGAATTGCCCTCAAATTTCACGAAATCCCTGAGCTGGTTGGGGGTAAGCGCATTGGTTATTTTCGTTTTCACTTCGCCATCCATTTGCTCAAAAAAGGTGCGTATAGCATCCTCGCCGGAATGCCCGAAGGGTGGGTTGCCAATATCGTGCGAAAGGCATGCGGAGGCGATAACTGATGCCAGTTCGTGGCGGTAAAACTCTTTAAAATCGGAGCCTTTTTCGGGGTATTTCGCTGCAATGAGCTCGCCTACGGCCTTGCCCAGCGACCTGCCTACCGATGTTACTTCCAGGCTATGGGTAAGCCTGTTATGCACAAATACTGAGCCTGGCAGCGGGAAAACCTGTGTTTTGTTCTGTAGCCTGCGGAATGCCGATGAAAAAATAATACGGTCATAGTCGCGCTGGAACGAGTTGCGCACCGGGTCATATGCTGCGGTTTTATGCCCGGCAGAGCCAGTGCGCTGCGAGGAATATAATGTCTCCCAATTCATGGTGTAAAGATGCGATATTGCGGGGAGAAAGTGGGAGGGAGGTAAAGAATACCCTTTGCGAGGGGCTGTTTTACAGGCAAGTAGCCAGCTTTGCCGCTTGTGTTATTTTATTATTTTAAATGTATTTGCGTTTTATTCCTGTGCATGCGCTTTGCAAGTGTGGCTAAGCTGAATGCCTAAAACAAAACCCCTGGCAGCCTTTGCTGCCAGGGGCATAAAATATTTTATTTCCAGGCGCTATGCGCTTAATCCACTTTGGTAATCTTAAGCATATTGGTAGGCAAGTGCTCCAGCACGGGTGTGCTACCGGTATTCACCACCACATCATCGGTTTTAAGCAGGCCTTTGCTTTTCAGCAGTTCTATCTGGTCGGTAATAATACCGTCCATGCTCTCTTCCCTGTCATAATAAAAGGCGGTAACCCCCCAGCTAAGGCTGAGCTGGTTTACCAGCGATTTGGTTTTGGTAAACACATAAAGCGGCGCATGGGGGCGGTAGCTGGATAGCATAAAGCCTGTGTAGCCAGACTGTGTCATGCCTATCAGGGCATTGGCTTTTACATCGCGGGCTATTTCGCAGGCATTGTAACACAGCGCATCGCTCAGGAACGAAGGTGAGTGCGGCTGCGGCACCAGGTTACGGTTGTAAACAGTTTCCTCTTTTTCTACCTCGCGTATAATGTTTACCATGGTTTTTATAACCAGCTCAGGGTATTGGCCCATGGCGGTTTCGCCACTCAGCATCACTGCATCAGCGCCTTCTAATACCGCATTCGCAACGTCCGTTATTTCGCTACGGTTGGGGCGGGTACGGTCTATCATGCTCTCCATCATCTGCGTAGCTATAATTACCGGTTTTGCCCTGTGTATGCATTTACGCACAATATTTTTCTGTATCATGGGTATCAGCTCCAGCGGCAGTTCCACGCCCAGGTCGCCACGGGCTACCATTACTGCGTCCGATGCCAGTATTATCTCCCTCAGGTTTTCTATAGCCTCGGGCTTTTCTATTTTGGCAATGATTTTTGCGCTGCTGCCCTTGCTGTTCAGTATTGTTTTAAGGGTTATGATATCGCCCTGATGGCGCACAAACGAAAGTGCCACCCAGTCAATAGCCTGGCCCACAATAAAGTCAATATCCCTTAGGTCTTTGTCAGATAAGGAAGCCAGCGAAATCTTGGTATCAGGCAGGTTGATGCCTTTTTTAGAAGAAAGTATGCCCGGGGTCAGTACTTCTACCTTTACCCTATGGTCTGCGCCTATTTCCAGTACCCTTACTTCAATCTTGCCATCGTCTATCATTATCTTCTCGCCAACTTTTACGTCATTGTAAAAGTTAGGGTAAGACAGGTAAACCTGCTCGGCATTGCCTACAAGTTTTTCGTTAGTAAAATAGAAGGTGTCGCCTTGCTTAAGGGGCAGTGCATTGTTTTCTATTTCACCCACGCGCAGCTTAGGGCCTTGCAGGTCGGCAAGTATGGCTATATTAAACGGGAAAGTTTCGTTGATTTTTTCAATGTTCTTGATGACGCTCAGGTGCTCGTCGTGCGTGCCATGCGAAAAATTGAGGCGGAACACATTAACGCCTGCTTGCACCAGGCCCAGTAGCTTTTCATAAGTATTGCAGGCAGGGCCTACGGTAGCGATGATTTTGGTTTTATGTAACATATCCGCAAATATAGCTAACTAAAAAGAAGTTGGTGTTAACCCTTGAGGTGCGTGCAGGGTTATTGCAGGCTAAAATGGCTGTCAAATGCCATGTTTTGTAATATTTTTGTGGGTGGTATGGCCTAAATCCATTTACAAATCCCATCTGAAGATTGCAGCCTAGTATTCCGAAGCACTGTAAGGGGAATAAGTAAAAATACCAACTAAAGCCCAATCATTTAGGCAAGCCCGCCAATCCATAAATCAAGGTGCAACTTCATGGCATTATCAATTAAATGCAAATAACTATCAGGTAATTGCCCGATAAACGAAATGAGCCGGGATTTGTCAAGTGCCCTTATCTGGTCTGCCTTGGCTTTTGAATTTTTGGGTAATTTAGCTGTACCCACAGGTAAGAAAACCTCAAACGAAAAAATATGGTTGGTATTAGAAGTTATGGGTAACACTGTAACAACATTATTATTCAGGTTGTTTACGTTATTTGAAACAATTACAACAGGCCGTTTTTTGTTGATTTCCATGCCTACAGTCGGGTCAAGGTTGGCCAGCCAAATCTCTCCCCTGTTAATATTCGCCATCCCAGCCTTCCATGTCGGTGGGAGCAAAATCTTTTATGAGCGTGGCATTTTCCTGGCTCGCAAGGCGGTATTCATTAGCAAGTACCGTGGACTTATCAGTTTCGTTTACTTTAGACTTGAGTAAGTCTAAAATATAACTTTCAGCATTGCTTGTAATTTTCTGCATCCTGAGCGCCAAATCGTCAGGAATCTGAAGCTGAATTATTTTCATAGTACTAAGTTACAAAATTACACGCAAAATTATTACAAAAAAATGCCTCCGGGTACTCGGCCAATGTTAACCCTCCAGGCATCTATGGCGTACGCCCACCCTTAAATTTCCCTACCTTTAAACTATTCCCTTATTTCACTGTCAAAGCATAAATTGCAATTATACTAATGCCCGATGTAGCCGGCCAGGTGAGCGACAATATACTAGTGGCTTCTTTTAAGGATGAAAAGTTGAAGGAAGCCTCTTATACCCAACTGATACGGAAGTACCAGGAGCGGCTGTATTGGCACATCCGCCGTATGGTGGTGGAGCATGAGGATGCAAACGATATATTGCAGAATGTATTCATAAAAGTGTGGCGCAACCTTTCCCACTTCAGGGAGGAGTCTAACCTATATACGTGGCTATACCGCATAGCTACTAATGAAACCCTGAGCTGGATAGACCAGAAAAAACGCCATGCTTCGGTTTCTTTATCAGGCGATGAAAATATCTTTGCAGAAAAGCTAACAGCCCAAAAGGGCTATGATGCCAATAAAATAGAATGGAAGCTGCAGCAGGCCATATTAACCCTGCCGGAAAGGCAAAGGCTGGTATTTAACCTGCGGTACTACGATGAAATGCCCTATGACGAAATGGCCGAAATGCTGGGGACAAGCGCAGGGGCACTGAAAGCAAGCTACCACCATGCCGTAAAAAAAGTTGAAGCATCTTTACTCGGCAATTAAACTTTGAAAGCAAATAAACGTCTTAAAATAGCAATGAACGCAGATAATACCATACAGGATGAGTTGAATAGCATGGGTAGCCCGCTTGCGGGTTTGCCGGGCCAAATGCCTTACGCTGTTCCTGCGGGTTATTTTGAACAAATGGCCGGCAACATGGCACAGCTGGCGCGGCAAAATGAAAATACAATGCCCGATTTTGGGCACAGTATGCCTTATGAAGTGCCCGCAGGTTATTTTGACGGGTTGCCGGCAAAGGTGTTACTGAAAGCAACGGGTGCTGAAGGAGCAGAAAAGCAAGCAGGTAGGCATATCGTTTTTCTCCCGGGCAGGAAGTGGGCTGCCGCAGCTGCACTGGCTGTGATAATAGGCTCAGGCGCATTTATTATGTTCAGCGGAAACAACGGTACGGGTGCCGAGAATATGCTGGCCGCAGTACCGCAGCACGAAATAAAGGAGTATGTGCAGCATAGCTACGGGATAGACCCGGCTAAGGCGGCTGGTAATACCCGTGTTGGCAACCTGGATGTAGATAGCCAAGATATTGTCGCCTACCTGAATGAAACGGGCTGGGACTAAAGCCAAGGATATACCCGATATAAGCTAACAGCAAGGTTTTGGGGCGTATGCCCGGGAACTCATTAATAATACACAAGTGGGGCTACCCCACCCAAGAAAAGCATAAATATATGAAGCAGTTAATGCCGTTTTTATTGTTGATGCTGGTTTGTGCCACAAATGGCTACAGCCAGCGCAATATGCCCGAAAGAAGGGAGGGGATGGAGCGCATACATGCCGCGAAGATGGCCTACATTACCGACAGGCTTAACCTGACAACGGAGCAGTCGGCAGGCTTTATACCTGTGTACAAGGAGTATGAGGAAGAAGTGAAGCGCAACAGGAAAGAATTTTTGCAGAAATATAAAGGTGTGGACGTAGAGGGGGCTGACGATGCCACTGCCATGCAATATGTAGATGACAACCTGGATTACCAGGAAAAGGTAATAGTTATTAAGCGTAAGTATAACGACAAGTTCCTGAAAGTAATAAGCCCACAGCAGATAAGCGAGCTCAACAAAGCGGAGCGCGAGTTTAAACAGATACTTATGAAAAGGCTGGAAGAGCGCCGCAACCAAAGGCATGGCGGCGGTGGCCGGTGGAGGTAGTTTTTTAGTCGGCGGCCTTCAGTCTGCAATTGGCAGTTTGCAGTCAGCAGTCTACAGTTTGCGGTAGCACTTGGCAGTTTTTATTTGGTAGGCCACATTTACAAGTCAATAAAATCTTTCTCTTCTGCTTTCGTTCCCTGTTGGCAGCTTACAGCCAAAAGTGCTGCAAACTGCCAGCCATAATAAATACAACCACATTCCCCACTAAAAGAATAGCGATCCAGCAATAAACTGCTTCCCCAAGAATTGTAGGCTGCCGAGTGTCAATTGCGACTGTCAATTGCCGACTGAAGACTGCCCCGAGGACTGCCGACTGCCCACTGAAGACTGCCGACTGAAGGCTGCTTACAACAACCCTTCGTGAATCAGCACATCTTTTATGGCATGGTAGGTATTGCTTACGTAGGGTAGCAGGGCTTTGGTGTCGGCCCAGCGTACTTCTACAATATCTTCTTCTATTTGTGGTACAAGCGTTCTGGTGTCAGAACTGCGCATTTTGAACCAGGTGGTGTGTTTTACCAGGTTGCGGCCCTTGTCATCATAAACATGCCATGTTTCGCAAATTTTAGTGCCGAGCGTTAGGCCCGTAATTCCGGTTTCTTCCTCCACTTCCCTTACCGAACATTCTTCTATGGTTTCGCCTTTATCCAGCTTGCCCTTGGGGAGGTCCCACTTGCCACGGCGGAATATCAATAAAATTTCCCCTTTGTCATTATAAACCAGCCCGCCCCCGGCTTGTATGATGGTATAGGCACTGCCTAAATGCATTAGCAATGACTCTGCCGAAGGCTCCTGGAACAGTGCCCCCGGCATGTTGGTATCCCTTAATTTCGTCAAAGCATCGGCAAAGCCAGTGGCATCGAGCCCGGCATAAGCGGCATAGCCCGCCGCCTGCGGGTGGCTGTTTTTGTAGCCTTCGGTATCGTTGGTAATGATAATGGGCTTATCGGTATAGTATACAATTTGTGTAAAATTCATAGCTGGCTTTTTGCAGGTTTGTATTATTGGCGTAGGTTTGGGGCTTATGAGCACATCAAAACACTTCGCCGAGAAACTGCTGCAAATTAAGGCTTTACAAATTAACCCGCAAAAGCCCTATACATGGGCTTCGGGCTGGCAATCGCCGGTATATTGCGACAACCGCAAAGTATTATCATTCCCTTATGTGCGTGATTTCGTAAAAAGCGAACTGGCAAACATGGTTTTAGAACAATACCCTGATGCTGAAGTTATAGCCGGGGTAGCTACTGCCGGTATTGCTATAGGTGTTATGGCTGCCGACTTACTGAAACTGCCCTTTATATATGTACGTGCCAAGCCTAAAGAGCATGGCATGGGCAACCAGGTGGAAGGCGTGCTGGAAGCCGGGCAAAAGGTTGTGGTGATAGAAGACCTCATATCAACTGGCAAAAGCAGCCTGCAGGTAGTAGATGTGCTGCGCTCGCTGGGCGCTGAAGTAATGGGCATGTGCGGCCTGTTTACCTATGGCTTCCCGGTAGCCGATGAAGCATTTGCCAAAGCTGGTGTGCCGCTGCACACCATAAGCAACTACAAAGCCCTGATGGAAGTAGCCGAAGAGAAAAAACTGATTGTACCTGAGCAGCTCGCTACACTGGAGCAATGGCGCATGAACCCGTCAGAATGGAAAGGGTAGGGGCATTTTCAGCGGCTTGGTAGCCCTGAAAGGGCGGAATACATTATCATGTCACCGTTAGCACACTGGTCAGCAATCTTCATCGTGGCACGGCATTTTTGCCGATTCCAGCTCTATTGTGGAGTGGTGGATATTCAGGTGTTGCAGCTCGTGTTTTATGTTGTGCACCACCTTCATTTTTTCGTCAAAATTGAGGCTGTCTTGCAGTACCAGGTGGGTAGTGAGTGCATTTTCTGTAGTGCTCATGGCCCATATGTGCATGTGGTGTACGCTTTCTACGCCATTTATTTTCATCACCGCAGCTTCAATAGCATCTTTATGCACATTGGCGGGTACGGCATCCAGCGAAAGGCGCAGGCTGTTGGTGAGCAGCGACCATGTGCTCAGCAGTATGGTAAGCAGCACCACAAGGCTCACTGCCCCATCCAGCCAGTACCAACTCGTATAGCTGATGACAACCCCCGATATAACCACGCCCAGCGATACCAGCGCATCGCTCAGCAGGTGCAGGTAGGCGCTCTTAGTGTTAAGGTCGTGCTCTTTATTTTTAAAGAAAAAGAAGGCCGATGCGGCATTAATAAGAATACCAATGCCAGCTACAATAGCTACTGTGCCACCTTCAACAGGCCTGGGGTACAGTAGCCGGTGTGCCGACTCATAACCCAGCACCACAACTGTGGTGAGCAGTATCACAGCATTCACTAGCGCCGCAATAATTGTTGTTTTTTTGTACCCGTAGGTGAATGAAGCGGTAGCTTTAACCCTAGCCAGCCGGAAGGCGAAAAGCGATAATGCCAGGCTGGCCACATCGCCCAGGTTGTGCCCGGCATCGCTGAGCAGTGCCATAGAGTGGGTGGCAAGCCCCATAACTACCTGCACTGCCACGTAGGCGCCATTGAGGGCAATACCCACAATAAAAGCTTTATTGGCGGCATCAGCGGCGCTTACCTGATGGTGGTGGTGGCCTTCATGGCTATGGTTGTGCCCCGGTTCGTGGCTATGCCCTGGCATAGTAGTTCATTTGGATGCAAGTTACGGGAATTTCCGGGGTAGGGGGTAGGGGCAATGTCATTTACTTAAGGAGATAAAAATTTCACGCAGGAGGCGCAAAGCCGCAATTTACAGGCCATTCAAGATTTCAAAGGCGCAACTAAAACACAAGAAACGCTAAGTCAATGACATTGGGGGGAGGGGGCTTTGGGCCGTTGCTGGCACAGCGTTACTTACCTTTCAGGAAGCTGTTGATTTGTGCTACATATTCCGAGCCTGCGGTAGTTTTTGAGAGTTCGTAAAAGCCAGCCATATGGCCGCCTTTATATGTTGCTATTTTTATGTTGGCTTTCTTTTTAGCAACCGCTTTTAGGGAGGCTGTGGTAGTTACCTTATCGTCGGTGCCGGAGAAAATAAGCATTGGGGCTTTAATGGCAAGCAGCGCCCCATCGTATTCCGATGCCCGGGGCGGCAGGTTGATGATATCTTTTTTGCCAGCGTAAAATTCTTTTATGCCAATAGGGCTGGTGACATAGCTGTCGCCAATTATAAAATCGGGCAGGGTGGTTGATGCTGCCAGTGTGTTAATAATAGACCCCATGGAAAAACACCAAACGCCTGTTTTATTGCCGGGGTATTTTTTTCGGGCAAAATCAATAGCGGCGGCAAGGTCGGCCGTGTACTCGTTGTAGTACAGCATTTTACTATCGGTAGGGAACGGTGTACTTTCGCCAAAGCCCCGGTAGTCAAACATCAGCACGGTATAACCTGCTTTAGATAAGGTGGCAGCATAAAAAAGGAACCAAGACATATTGCCTGCATCGGCATAAGCCAGCACCAGTGTTGTTTTTTTATCCAGCGCTTTGGCTGGTAGCATTGTCCATGACTTGAGTTGAAAATCGTCGGTGGTGGTAATGGTATTCTTTTCAAAAGGCAGGTGCATAGTGTCGGGTATTGCACTATAAGCTTTTACTGGTTTAAGCGCATAGCTATTGAATTGCAACGCAAGCGCGAGTAGTAAAATGCCACAAACCTGTAGGGTAGTTTTCATAGCTGAGATATTTTGAGTAAAAGAGAAATAAATATAGCTAAGTTTTTTTAAACGCACAAAGGCCACCCCGGTAGATACCGGGA
>CANBTK010000024.1 GCA_947372365.1 Flavipsychrobacter stenotrophus
GGGAGAGCGGCAACTATATAATAAAGGTGAATGCAGATGGCCAGTTCGTTACAAAATTGGTAACTGTGGTACATTAATAGACAAAGTTCTTTTTTCGCAGGCTGCTTCGTTATGGGGCAGCCTGTTTATTTTTTTAGCAGCTATCCCCAGCTATTCAGCCCACCTTCCAGGGAATAAATTTCGGCTTCAAAACGCTTTTTGATCATTTTCACCGCTTCCGCGCTCCGTTGCCCGGTGGCGCAATAAAATACAATCGGTTTATCGGATGATAAGTAAGAAACGTTCTCCGCAATTTCGCTCAAGGGTATATTCTTGCCCCCTATATTAAAGAACTTGTGCTCATCGCTCGTTCTTACATCTATCAGCAGGTATTGTCCTATTCGTTGCTTCAAATCTTCTGCACTAACAGTTGTTGGCACTACACTTAAGGGCAATGAGGTGATGTTTGTTTTTGTAGTTTTACCTGTCTTAATGGTTTGGCATTGCATCGCCTTTGCGTCGAAAATGAGCATTCCGCTTATAAGGTGCTGCCCCGCCTGTGTTATGTATTTAATGGTTTCATTGGCTTGCATACAGCCTATTATCCCTGCCAGGGTAGGTAGTACGCCACCTTCAGTACAATTCGGTATTTGCGATGCATTTGCCTCAGGGAAAACGTCGCGGTAATTTGGGCTGCGGGTGCCGTCTTCATTTGGTGCATTCCAGATAGCAACCTGCCCTTCATACTGGTATATAGCAGCATACACAAGCGGCTTGCCAGCCAGTACGCAGGCATCATTCAGCAAGTATTTCGTATCAAAATTGTCCGTACAATCCAGAACAAGGTCAAATGGGTTAATAATATCCATTACATTATCGGCTGTAACCATCACGCTAAGTGGCGTAATCATTAACTCCGGGTTTTGTAATTGAAGTTTTTCGCAGGCAACCAAAGCCTTATTCTTACCTGTATCCTGCGGATTGTAGAGTATTTGCCGGTGCAGGTTGCCAAGGCTAACGTTATCATGGTCGGCAATACCCAGGCTGCCAACGCCTGACGCTGCAAGGTATTGGGCGGCTGGGCAGCCCAGGCCGCCAGCGCCTACAATAAGTACTTTTGCATTTTGCAGCAGTGTTTGGCCCCGCTCGCCAAAACCAGGCAAGGCTATCTGGCAACTATACCTCGAAAAACCGTTTTGTAACATTTTAATCAGTAGGGTTTATTTAATATCTCGTTTATTATAGCGGCATCGCCCGGCGTATTGGCATTCAGTAATGCCTGCGGCACAGGTGGCTGCAATATAGTAATGTTGTTGCTTATTAAAACCCTTCGCGGGCACCTGTGCCCTTCGTTGGCTTTTTGCTGCAAAAGGCTGTAGCTCGCAGGCTCCCATATGGTTATCAGCGGCTCTGGCAGCTTATCGTGCGGGCTTTCAAAAGTAGTAGCAATAGAGCCCGGTGCCCTGTTATCAATGAGGTATTGCAGCGTTTCCTTGTCCAGTAATGGCAGGTCGCAGGCTATTACCAGCCACGCCCTGTCAGGGTATTTTTGGAAGGCAGAAAGCAACCCTCCCATTGGCCCCATTCCCGCAACAGCGTCAGTAAGCACTTGGTACTCAGCCCCAATTTCAGCGGCTTGTTCGTCCCTTACTGATATAAATACCTGCTGGCAATATTCATTTAGCATTTCGGCGAGGTAGTAGCGGTGGGGCTTGCCGTGCCATAGTGCCAAACCTTTATCTTGCCCCATGCGCACACTCTTGCCACCAGCAAGTACCAGTCCGTATATTTCCGGTTTAAGCTCTGCTGAAGTCACTTTTGCCTCCTTTTTTTTCTATAAGTTTTGTCTCTTTAATAATTATGTTGTGGCTTAGCGCTTTGCACATATCATATATAGTGAGGGCTGCAATGCTTGCCCCTACCAGTGCTTCCATTTCGATGCCTGTTTTTGCAGTAACAGTTGCGGTGCAGTCAATAATAACTTCATTGTCAGCATTTATATGGATATTAACATTGCAATTGTCCATCCCTAGTGGGTGGCAAAGCGGTATAAGCTCTCCCGTTTTCTTAGCACCCATTATTCCCGCTATTATAGCAGTCTGGAAGACAGTGCCTTTGGCTGTTTGTATTTCGCCGCCAACCAATTTTACCAGTACTTCATCGGGCAGGTAAACAATGCTTCGGGCTGTAGCTGTCCGCCTTGTGGGCTCTTTGCTGCCCACATCTACCATGTTTGCCTTGCCTTTATCGTCTATATGTGTGAGTGCCGCCATAGGTTATAAAATATTTTTGAATGGCCATACCCTGAAAACTTCCCCTTTCAAAAAATGGTTGCGTTCGGCAGGCAATTCCATAAACGAATTGGTTTCTATAAGGTTGGCCAGGTCGCCAGACCCATTGCCATGCACTGGCGTAGCGATTAACTTACCTTGCTCATTAACTTCAGCCCTTACCTGCATAAAATATTGCAACGGTGGGGCAAAAGTAATATCCTCGGTTAGAGACGCATATAGTTTGTGGCTTTTGATGCCCAACGATGCTTCCAGCCAAGGTATAAAGTACCGGTGCATGCATAAAAATGCCGAAACCGGGTTGCCGGGAAATGCAAAAACTAAAGTGCCATTTTCATGCCCCCCAAACCAAAAAGGTTTGCCCGGCCGTTGTTGCACTTTGTGGAAGCGCTGTTTGATGCCTAACTTTTCAAAAATAGCTGGCAGGTGGTCATACTTGCCCATTGATACCCCGCCACTCAGTAATAAGATATCAAAGTTTGCCAGGCAATTGGTAATCTGGCTTTCTATAACTTCCGGTTTGTCTGGTAAGTGTGTTAGGGTTGCATCAATACCATATGGCTTTAATACCTGCTTAATTGTGTACCCGTTTGACCGCCGTATTTCGTATGCGGAGGGTATTTCGTGAATATCCACCAACTCGTCCCCGGTTGAGAGGATGGCAACTCTTGGCAGCTTCTTTACTAAAAGCTGGGTTTGGCCCACGGTTGCGGCTACACTTATTACTGCGGGGCCTATCAGTGTGCCGGCAGGTACTGCAATGCTGCCTTGTTTTTTATCCTGGCCTTTGTAGTGTATGCTCTGGCCTTTTTTTAGTGTGTTAATCAATAACGTCGCATTGCTGCCGTCAATGATAAGGTCTTCGTACCTTATAACAGTATCCACAGAACCGGGCAGCGCCGCCCCCGTCATAATTTCAACGCACTCACTATTATCTGTTATTTCAATCGGGGCATCCCCGGCTGGTTGAGTGCCTTTGACAGTGAATTTTCGCAGCCCGGCTTCAAAAGCTTCGTAGCGGATGGCAATCCCATCCATTGATACCCGGTTAAACGGAGGGAAATCCCTGTCGCAGCAAATACCTTCAGCAAGCACACGGCCCGAAGCCTGCTCAAAATGCACTGTTTCTATACCGTAATTTTTTACGGACTGTGCAATAATTTCTTCGGCTTCATGAACAGGAATCATGTTTTTTTTAATGGCTGTATGTGGAATAATATGTAAAGATACTAAAGGGAACTTAGCTTGCAGCGGCTTTGCGCTCTGTACTTTAACAATCTAAAAAGCTAAAGCCAGGCCTATAAGTGCTGGATTTGGTATAATTTCACGGTGCGGAATACATTATAAGTATGAAAAAAACGGTAATTACAGCACTCTTAATTTTAAATTCGGCCCTCGCATTTTCCCAGTCATCGCTATTTGGATTTGATTCCAGCATAAAGGCGCACAGTGGCTTTATACTGAATGGCAATGCGTCTTTTGATGTACCAATGGCTACCATGAGCAAGCGCTTCGGCGTTGATTACAGGCTAGGCCCCGGCATATCTTACAAAACCATGTCCAACTGGATATTTGGTGTCAAAGTAGATTTTTTGGCGGGTAACCTTGTTAAAGAGGACTCTTTTATGATAAATATAAAAGACAAATATTCCGGTAAATTCAACGGTAAAGGGGTGGAAATTATTAATTCCAGCGGGCAACGGGCTGGTTTGCCTGTTTACGAAAGGGGCTACCTGATAGGCGTTACAATAGGGCACATCTTTAACCGCAACCCCGAACACCCTGACAATGGCTGGACGTTGCTCACCACAGCGGGTTTTATCCAGCACAAAATAACTATTTACGATAAAGATGTGAATATACCTCAGGTTGACTTTGGTTACAAAAAGGGGTACGACCGCCTTACAAACGGTTGGTTTGTAGAGCAATACCTGGGCTACACTTTTTTTGCACGTAACAAACTGCTTAACTTTAACCTTGGCCTCGACGCAGTGTTTGGCTTTACCCGCGGCCGCCGCGACTACCTATACGATGTCATGCGCGCCGATAACGCGCAGCGCTACGACTTTCTCCTTGGTTTAAAGGGGGGCTGGATGATTCCCATTTTCAAACGCCGGTCGGAAGATATTTCATTTGAATGATAAATACTGCGCTGTATAGGCTTGCTATTGGTGCTTATGCCACGGGTATAAGGGCTTTCTCTTTGTTTAACCCTAAGGCAAAATTATTTGTTGAGGGCAGGAAGGGATTGTTGCCCAAACTTGCCCAATCACTTTCTGGTGAAACGAGGCCCCGAATCTGGATTCATTGTGCCTCATTGGGCGAGTTTGAACAGGGCAGGCCAGTGTTGGAAAATATAAAAGCTAACCACCCGGGATATGCGATTGTTTTGACTTTCTTTTCGCCTTCGGGCTACGAAGTGCGTAAGGATTACAAAGGTGCAGACTATGTATTTTACCTTCCGGTTGATTCGCTTGCGAATGCAGATACATTTTTAAATGCCGTTCAGCCGAAGCTGTGCCTGTTCATCAAGTATGAGCTTTGGTACTACTACCTCGCCGGGCTGGCGGAGCGAAAAATACCCACTTTCCTGGTGTCGGCAATATTTGACAAACAACAAGGTTTCTTTAAGTGGTATGGCGGCCTGCAGCGCAAAATGTTGGGTTATTTCACGCGCATTTTTGTGCAGGACGAAGGCAGCAGTGCTCTGCTAAAACAAATTGGCATCAGCAGCCCCGTTTTAGTGAGCGGGGATACCCGGTTTGACCGGGTAGTAAAAGCAGCGACGGAAAAAAGTGCCCTGCTTATTATGGACGAGTTTTGCGAAGGGTATAACGTTATTGTAGCCGGCAGTACCTGGGCCGATGACGAAAAAATGCTAAAACAGGCAATAGAAGGCATGCCCGCTAACTGGAGGCTGGTGCTTGTGCCGCATAATGTAGATGCCGCCCACATAGAAACGATAGTGCGGCTATACGAAGGCAACATTATAAAATGGACGGAGGGCACTGGCAAAACGACCGGCCGCGTGCTTTTGGTAGATAAAGTTGGGCTGCTCACCCAACTGTATAACTACGGCAGGGTAGCCTATATAGGTGGTGGTTTTGGCCGGGCAGGGGTTCACAACGTGCTGGAAGCAGCCGTGTATGGCAAGCCCTGTTTTTACGGCCCTGTTTTTCACCAGTTCATTGAGGCAGGCGAACTCGTTACCTGCGGTGGAGCACAGGTTGTAAACAATGCGGCCAGCCTCGTAACAGCAATTAGTGAAATGAACGATGAAGCTGTTTGGCTCAGTCATGCAACAGCGGCGCAAGGCTATGTTTACAGCAAGCAGGGCGCTACAGAATGCATTATGAAAGAGATTAGGCAGTATTTATAGCTGTATGTTGGCTACAGTTCATTAATTGAGTCTTTTATATCTGCATCGCCTTTGTTGAAATGCCCTTCAATGCCGCGGATGATGCCCGACAGCAACAAACCGTATAATAATAGATAGCTTACCATTTCAGCCTCCTTCGTGTTTAGTGGTTAGGTAATAGGGTTATATTGTAATGCAAGAAAAAACCGTGCCAGAGTTTTGCCAGCGGCTACCAACCTTACCGTACGATAACGGGTTCCAGGCCGCAAAATTGCCTCTATTTATATAGACGTAATTGCACACTGAAAAGTTAGCCTGCCCGCCAATGATTTATATCATCAAACAAAAGTTATTCAGAACAGGTGGAAAAGTATGGGGCACAGGTAGTCATACCTTCTTTAACTTCACTACAAATAATTTTATTTCTAGGTATGAAAGTATTGATTATAATGGGTTCTAAATCCGACGAAGCGGTAATGCAGGAATGCAGCAATTGGCTCAACTGGTTTAATATTGAAAACAATATGGTTGTGGCGTCGGCGCATAGGAACCCTGATAAAGTAAGGGAACTTATGGTCACCGCTAAAGCCAATGGTTATGGTGCTGTGGTCGCAGCGGCAGGGATGGCGGCAGCGTTGCCCGGTGTTTGTGCAGCATATACTTCATTGCCTGTGTTAGGTGTGCCGCTTGACGGAGGCTTGCCAGGCGGTATTGATGCGCTTTACAGCATAGTGCAGATGCCGGCTGGCTTACCAGTAGGTACACTGGCAGTAGGCAAGGCAGGTGCCCGCAATGCAGCCGTGTTGTGCGCACGTATTTTCGCTTTGTCGAATGAGGCTATCGCAACCCGCGTTGAAGAGTTCAAAGAACAGGAGTACAAAATCTAATTGGCAGTAGTAGCAACCTTAACAGAACCATAATAACTATTGGCGCATGTTTTTCGTAAATTCACATAACTAAATCTATACTCGTCTTGACTGAAACTATCATCAACCTGGAAACGGTTAACCCTATAGAGTTTTTCGGTATCAATAACAGCAAATTTGAAATACTGAAACGAAAATTCCCGCTGCTGAAGCTACTTTCGCGAGGTACGCAAATAAAGATATCGGGCCAGCCTGACGAAGTAAATGCGGCTCTTGCTAAAATAAACCAGGTGATACAATACCTGGAGCGCAACGGGCACTTATCTGAAAACTATTTCTCAAAAATACTGGGTGATGATGATGGCGAAGCCCCGGCGGAAGACCCTGCAACTAACGACATACTGGTTTTTGGGCCTAACGGAAGGGTGATACGCGCTAAAACGGCCAACCAAAAGCTAATGGCTGCGGCATCAGAAAAAAATGATATCCTTTTTGCTATTGGGCCTGCCGGTACAGGTAAAACCTATACTGCTGTGGCCCTGGCTGTAAGGGCGCTTAAAAACAAGGCTGTAAGAAAGATTATACTAACGCGCCCGGCAGTAGAAGCTGGCGAAAACCTGGGCTTTTTGCCTGGCGACCTTAAGGAAAAAATTGACCCATACCTGCGGCCGCTTTATGATGCATTGGATGATATGATACCCAGCGACAAGCTAAACTATTATATGACCAACCGCATTATTGAGATTGCCCCATTGGCATACATGCGCGGCCGTACGCTTGACAATTCTTTCATTATACTGGATGAGGCACAGAATACTACCGACCTGCAGATAAAGATGTTCCTGACACGTATAGGGCCATCCGCCAAGGCTGTGATAACGGGCGACCTTACGCAGATTGACTTGCCTAAAAACCAGAAATCAGGCCTGATAAAGGCATCTAAAATCCTTCGTAATATTGAAGGTATCAGCTTTATACAACTAGATGAAGCCGATGTCGTGCGCCACCGCCTGGTGAAAATGATTATTCGGGCCTATGACAAGGCTCAGGAAAAAGAAGATGAAATGGAAGAGCAGAAGAAGCACAGGCCATTGCCCGGTGCAACAGAGCCTAAAGCCGAATAATTTTAATTTTATTTTTATGGATAATCCCCTTGCAATTGATGAAACTAAGGCAAGGGGATTATCGTTTTAATGGGTAGGGGAAGATAAAATGGAGTTTAAAGAAGAGTTATATGCGTTGCTGTTTTCAAAACAACTGACACTGGTTGCCAGTTCTACACCATCGGCTGATGGCAGCTATGCCGACACTTTCGCTGGCAAAAATATAATGGTCAGGTATGTGAGCATAAAAGGGGATGAATTTGTTTGCGTGGGGTGTGCCGCAGATAAAAAGCCAGCCTGGTACGATATAGCCCTGCTGCGGGCGTTGCTGCTAACTGACAATGATTTCAGGAAGCCTATGCTGGTAGAAGAGCAGTGTGATTTTCTGATAAGTGCCTTTGTTGGGATAAATGAATTGTTCAGCAAGCGCAATGCCCCGGGTGCCAAAATGGACCTGGAGGCACTAAAAGCACTACGGCTTGAACAACTGTCGGGCTTTATTGGCGGGTAAGGCCTATCACCTTACAGAGTGCTTATTGGTAAGCACGCCTGCATAATTCCCGTTGCTCGTACCAATGCCCGCACAAATACTGAGTACGGGTAACGAGCAAGGCCAGCTAATTGCCAGGCAAACATGCATTCGAAATTCCATTCGATTGCTTTGCCGTCGCTAAAACGAGTGGCAAAAATGGATACTTACCGCACCTTGAAATAGGGCTGTAGCTACAACAAGGTAATAAATTCGCTGCCTTCCAGCGGCTTGCTCACTAAAGTGATACTGCCCCCAAGCGATTCAATTTGCGACCTAGTGAGGAACAAGCCTACGCCTTTGCTGTCAAAGCCTTTGTGGAATGTTTTATTGAGTTTAAACACTTTATCTCCGTTTACTTCAAGGTCAATGCCAAGGCCGTTATCTTTCACCGAAAGGCGCACCTTCTCATCAAGCTGTTGGGTAGCAATGGTTATTTCGGGTGCCTTTGCGGGATTGCTGTATTTAAGGGCGTTGCTTATCAGGTTATACAATATGCTTTCCAGGTAGACCCTCGGGTAACTTATCATTGCTACTTCAAGGTTAGTTTTTACCTGCGCGTGTTTTTCGTATATCACTCCCTGAAGCTGGTTAATAATATCGTTGATGATTGACTTGAAATCGCAGTCGTCGTATGCAATATTTTTATTTAATTTTATTTGAGTCAGCTCCATCAGTGTATCCAGGCTGTTGGATAGCTTGATGCTGCTTTCGTGCACAATTGCTCCGGCTTCATCTTTGGTAAATACTTCGTCTTCGGCTGCAGGGTCGTTATCGTCCATTATCAACCGTTCGGAGAACATTTTAATGTTTCCTGCAGGGCCCCTCAGGTTGTGGGCTATCATATAGCTTAGCTCTTCCAGTTGGTTTATTTTGTTAACCAAGTTGGTTTTTGTGGCCTCCAGTTCGGCATTCTGCCTGTAAAGCTCATCCGTAAGCAGCTTTTTTGCCGATATGTCAAGGATGTCGCATATAAAATATTTAGGCGTGTTATCCGGGTTCCATAGCAGGAAGACGGTAAGCGATGCCACTATTATCTGCCTCGATTTGGAGATATACCTTTTCTCCAATGTATAGGTTTGTATGTCCCTGTTGAGCAATTGCGCAATTTGCCTGGCATCAATATCAATATCCTCATGATAGGTAATGTCGTTGTAATGAATATTCAGTAATTCCTCCCGCGAGTAGCCACTTAGTTTACAAAACACGTCATTTACTTCTATCCATTTACCGTCAGGTGACACCAATGCCTTACCAATACCCGAAAAATTAAATGAATTGGCAAAGGCATTCATGCTGGCTTTAAGAGCCTCTTCAGCTTGTATGCGGGCGGTAATGTCAACACCGTAAGCTATCATAATATCGAGGTCGCCACCGGGGCTAAATATGGGTGAAAAACACCTTAACTGGTAACTCACTTTCCCTGACCTACCAATAAGTTTTTCATCCCATTCTACTTTACGCCTTTCAGCGACCGCGTTTTTAAAGTAACGGAGGCGCTCTTCTGTAATTTCAGACGGCGTATTGAGTTTTATACAATATTGTTCAAGCGTCTTGCCAATGGCCCATGCACGTATTTCATCATTTTTGATGAAATTAGGGTTGGCGTATAAAATGCGCATATCAGCACTCAAAGTTGCCACATTAGCCGGCATGCAGTTGAGTATATGTTCAAAAAACTGGCGTTGGCCCTCAAAGCGCTTTTCAATATTTTTTTGTTCTGTGACATCGGTGAAGCGCCATATTTCACCTTTATAATTTTCCTTGAACGCGAGGGGTATATAGTCGCGGCTTATAATGCGCCCATCCACCATTTCGAGTTCATCATTAACTACAACTTGCTTTTTTGCCAGTATCTCAGCTATCCGGGTTACCAGTTTTTCAGGGTCCTTATAAAATAGTTTGTCCTCCTGCAGGCTTTCTTCGGTATCCATGCCAAAGAGGTCGCGGGGGTGCTTGCCCAATTGGTACATTTTGCAAAAGGCTTTGTTGGCCAAAACCAGCTTTTTGTCCTCATCTGTCACCAGGATACCGGACGGCAGGTTATTAATGAGCCTTAGCAACAGGCTTATATTAGCCTTGTTTTCATCTTCCATTGCCCTGCGTGCCGTAATGTCTTTGTGCGTCCCAATCATCCTCAGTGGCTTGCCTTCAGGTGTTTTTGACGTAATTACGCCTGTGCTTAATATCCATATATATGAGCCGTTTTTGCACATATAGCGCAGCTCAAGCGAAATTGTTGGGTATTCCCCACTCAGGTGTTTAGCATAATGGTTGGCAGCCTTAATATAGTCGTCAGGGTGCAGTTTATCTGTCCAGTCCTGTAGTGTTATTATCTCACCAGTTTCATAGCCAAATATCTCGTGCCACTTTTCTGAAAAGAAAATCCTGTTGGTATCAAAATGAACATCCCATACACCATCGCCGGCAGTATCGAGCGCCAGTTTCCATTTGTCTTCAATAAGCTCGGCACCTGCCCTGCCAGATAATTCGTCAATACCCAGCAAAAGGGAATTTTTATCAGGATGGGCCATTATAGCTTTAACCCCACAGGTGATTTTATTGCCCTCACTTATAACAGAATATTCCTTGTAATTTTTCTTCTTGCTTGCCAACGCGCCGGATACTTGTTCGGCAAATTGGCTCAGTAAAACGCCCGGATCCAGCGTTAAAATATCTACACCGATATAAGGTTCAAATAGGTGCGCAATATGTGCATGATCCGCAGCCCACGCCCCAGTGAGGGTGTGCCCGTTTGAAATTTCAATTACAATATCAAACAGTTGCAAAAATGGTTTCACTATTGCGCCAATGCCAGTCTCA
>CANBTK010000025.1 GCA_947372365.1 Flavipsychrobacter stenotrophus
CAGTTGCTGGTATTCATAGCAAGGGTATTGGCTTCAGTAGTTGCTGTTGCAACCAACTGCCCGTTCAGGTTAAATACAGCAACGTTGTAAGCGCCCGTAGCATTAGTGCCGAAATCAAGTGTGAGGGTAGCAGCAACCGGGTTAGGGAAGGCTGTTATAGCTAAACTATTAGCTACACCGCTAACAGAAGAAGGCGCTGCAGCCCACTCAGCAAAAGTACCAGAGCCTGTGTTCCAATGGTCAGAGTTGCCATCGTTGAGGTTGCTGTCAACTGCGTTAAGCACAGCATTAACCGTTACAGTACCCGAACCTGCTGCTGGAGCTGTCCAAGGCACAGCAACCATATAGGTTGTGCCTGCTGCTCCTGTGCCTGTGGCGTGCGATATGCGCCTGGTATGGCCCAAAACAGTAAGGCCGCCAGAAGTATGTGTATTGGTACCTGATGGTAAAGTGCCAAATGTACCAGCCTGCACTCCAGGTCCCATTTTTGCTGTCATCTGGTAGCCAACGCAACGCAAAGAATTAGATGTTGTATTGGTTGCAACCAGCTTAAGCGTGTAAGCCATGCCGCCCTTGTACTTGGTTACCGGCGTGCCGGCAGAATCAAGCGAAAATGCAAGCTGGATGCCTGAAGTTGGTGAATTGCCGTGGCACGAACCGCAGCCTGAAGTTGTAAGGTTGCCGCTCTTCCCACTGGAATCGCTGCAAAGGGTTAAATAGGCGAATGCACCTACAATAGGAAGTAATAAAAAGCTCTTCTTCATCACAAAATTGTTTTTTCGTTAGTTATAGGCAGCGAATGTACGTACATTGACTATTTTTACAAAAAAATGACAACTGTAATAACCACAAGATAATTGCACTTTGCCACAAAGTTGCTGATAGCCGGATAGTCACTTACTTTTGCAACTTACTATGGGTCATAAAAAGTTAATAAAATTCGCGGCGATAGATACTTACAAAAATGTTTTGCAGTACCCCGAAGGCATGAAGGGCAACTGGAAGGGCTTTTTTAAGAACACTAACCCCATAACGCTGGAGCTGGCGTGTGGCAAGGGCGAATACAGTGTAAACCTGGGCAGGGAGCACAGGGATATGAACTACATTGGCATAGACGTTAAAGGCAACCGCATTTATAACGGGGCGAAAATAGCGCTGAACGAAGGGCTGGATAATGTCGCCTTCCTGCGCATACACATAGGGCAGATAACCAATTTCTTCGCGGCAAATGAAGTAGATGAAATTTGGATTGTGTTTGCCGACCCCTTCCTTAAAAAAGGCAAGGAGAAAAACAGGCTTACCCACTCCCGCTTTCTGAATGCCTACCAGCAGATAATGAAGCCCGGCGGTATTATCAACCTGAAAACAGATTCAAAAGTACTGTATGACTTTACGCTGGAAACTATTGCAGAACAGGGCTGCACCATACACGAAAATATACCCGATATTTATGGCAAAGGCATGGCTATAGGCAAGCTGGCCATACAAACCTATTACGAGAAACAACACCTTGCCGACGGGCGCACCATATACTACGTGTCGTTCTCGCTGCCTGATGGCCCTATAAGTATGCCGGAGCGTTTTCAGGATAAAGATATTGTGAGTGAAAGAGGGTAAAGATTATTATATACTGCCTGACGGCAGGCTGGTTTTTACTGCTTCTTACCTTGCCGAAAGGGGCTACTGCTGTGGCAATGGCTGCCTCAATTGCCCTTATTGTTTCGTTAATGTACCGGAGCCCAAACGCTCCCTGCTTATAAAAAACAAGGTTGCGCATGAAAACAGCGAAGGAAGGTAAAGAGAACACCTACCAGGCGGTATACGATGTTGTGAGGGCTATACCCAAGGGGCGCGTAAGCAGCTACGGGGCAGTAGCCGCAGCAATTGGCGCGAAATCGGGTGCCAGGGTAGTGGGCTACGCTATGAATTGCTGTTTTGGGGTAAAGCCTAAAGTACCTGCACACCGGGTAGTGAACAGCAAGGGGCTGCTAACCGGCAAATTCCACTTTTCGCCACCCGAAAAAATGCAGGAACTACTGGAAAAAGAAGGCGTACGGGTAGTAGGTGATAAGGTGCAGGATTTTGATACAATTTTCTGGGACCCGATGAAAGAATTAGATTTTTAATTTTTGGAACAGTTTTTGCTGTAATATTTAAAAAAGAAACGGGTATCGCCCGTAAACTATGCACCATAACCACAATGCCCGGAAAACAGTCCTTTCCATTTTTCTGTTATTTATTGCCATCAGCCTTACTTACTCCTGCAAACGTGCCCGCAAACACAAAAAAGAACCGGTTCATACCGACTTCTCTTACGACAATTTTGCCGAGGAGTTAAAACTCAGGGTCCCAGCCCTCGATTCACTGGACAAAACCAATTACAGGTCCGTACCTCACAATGTGCGCTATGCATACGAGCATAACGACTATGACCCCATATGGCTATCGCACGGCTACAAAGCCGATACCACAGCCGTAAGGATAATGCAGGAACTGGAAGAAATAAAGTGGGATGGGCTGAACCCTGAACGCTACAACCTGGCACAATTAAAAAAACTGAAGGAAAAGCTGGGCAAAAAAGAAACAACCCTTGCCGAGGCAATAGCCTTTGACACAGCCCTTACTTATAGCTATTTAATGGCGGCAAGCGACCTGTTGTTTGGTAAGATAACGCCTAAAAAAGTAGACTCGCTCTGGTACCATGCCAACGATTCGTCATGGAATGCAGCCGCAGCCCTTACCAGCATACAGGAAAAATTTGCACCACTCGATGCCTACCGCAGTGCAGTGCCTACTTATAGCCTGTTGCGTGCCGAATACAAGCACTACATGGGGCTTGCAGGCGATACCAGCCTTACCAACGCCATTACCACGCTGCGCGATTCGGCAATACCTGCCAGCGAAAAAGAAGGCTATATAACCACCATCATCAACAAAACTGCCCCTTGGATAACTACCTCGCCGGATGACTCTGTAAGCGAATGGGCGCAGCTCATCACTACCTATCAGGATTATATGGGCATCAAGCCCACGGCTAAGCTGGACAGCACTACCCTCGCCTGCCTCACGACCCTACCCGATTCTGTTTTACCTAAGATAACGGCCAACCTGGAGCGCCTGAGGTGGATGCAGCGCGACTTTGGCGACCTGTATGTACTGGTGGATATACCGCTGATGCAGTTGTTTTTGCGCCAGGGCGGCAAGAACGCAATGCACATGCGTGTAGTGGTAGGCAAAAAGGAAAGGCAGACCCCTTCGCTCTATGCCCGTATGGCCAATGTAGTTATAAACCCACCATGGGGGGTACCACCAACCATACTCAAAAAAGAAGTTCTACCCGGCATACAGAAAAATGGCAAAGCTTACCTTGCAAAAAAAGGCTTAAAAATTTATGACAATAAGGGTAAGCAAGTAAGCGTATCAACCATTACCGCGAAGAACTATAAACGATACAATTATAAGCAGGCACCGGGCGATGATAATGCACTGGGGTATGTAAAGTTTAACCTGCCCAACCCGTGGGATATTTACCTGCACGACACCCCGCACCGTGGCGACTTTGTAAAGCGCGAACGGGCATTAAGCTCAGGCTGCATACGGGTACAGTACCCGCAGGAAATGGCCTTGTTTATCCTCAGCCAGCTTGAAAAAAAGAAGTTCGACCAGGAAAAACTGGACTCCATTATTAAAACCCACAAAACACAATGGAACGTGCTGGCCAATAAAATACCAGTGCATATTACTTACCTCACAGCATTTGAAGATACTACAGGCCAGCACATCCACTTCATAAAGGATGTTTACCACCGCGACGATAAATTGATATCGATGCTGGGCAAAGAAGCTGCTGCCGGGAAGTAACGTTATAGGGTTTCACGCTAAGCCGCGAATCTTCGGGTTTATCTTGGGCTTGGCTTGCGCCTCCTATTCCTTAAACCATAAATGAGCTTGCTCCTTGGCGTGAGGTTATACTGATTGAACATTAAAAAACGGCATCACCACAATTTTGGATACAAAAGTAAACGCAGCATGGCTATTCCCCTTGGAAGGGGAGTGAGGGGATGTTCACATGCCGAAGTTTAGCGTGCAATTGGTATTATCGAGTTTCACGCAAAGGAGCCGCCAAGGCGCAATTTCAAAACATTGGTGGGTAATTAAAGATTTAAAAGGCGCGGTTTACCATGCCTGGCTCGCGCCTCCTATTCCTTGAATCGTAAAACATGAGCTTGCGCCTTAGCGCCTTTGCGTGAGGTTTATTGTAACAATGATTGCGCCATAGCCCCCCTACTTCAGCTCTTCAGGAATAATGTAGAGGTATGGGTAACTGCGGATATAGCCGGGTAGCGTATCGGCACCACCCTTATCAAAAACAGCAATAGGCAAACGCTGCTGCTCAAATAACTTCAGCTCATCTTCAAGCACCAGCCACGAATAGGCGGTGAGGCGCTTATTGTAAAACATGATATCAATGCCACCTACGTGAGGGGTATTAAATACAACGCCAATATTGGCGGGCAGTTTTTCGCCCAGGTGTTTGTAAATATGGGTATTATAAGCAGCCGCTCTGGCGTCCTTGTCATAATTGAAGCTGTCCACAATGCCTACAGGGTCCAGTGCATAAAAAAGGCAGGCGGCCACCACAAGGATTTTCAGCCACCGGGCCTTAGTGATAAACTGGCAAACCCAACCTATAAAAATAGCTATAAACAACACCCCAAGCGGGGCTACAATAAAGACAAAGCTGGGCATTTTTGTAGCCACTATAAACGCGAAGAAAACATAAGTAAAGGCGGTGTACAGAAAAATAGAAACTCCGATTTGCTTCTGGTAACCCCGGAATATTTTTACTATAAAAATGATAAGCCCCGGGAAAAGCAGCCACCAGAGCCACTGCCCGAAATAATCGGCAAAATAACGGTAGTAATAATCGCAATCGCCATCATGCCCTTCTACAGCAACAGTAAGGTGGGCAGTATTGTAGGCATATTCAGGCTTCGCAACATCGGGGTAGTTATGCAGGATGTAGAATTGCCACGGCAGGAAAACCACCAGGCAGGCCAGTAGTGCAATGATAAAATGCCCTGTTTTTTTCCAGTCTTTTTTGAAAGTAGCAATGAGCGCAAATACGCCCCACCCCAAAAATACCAGCAGGCCCGAAAGCCATTTGTTCAATATGGCCCCGCCCGAAAGCACACCTGCCAGCAGCGCCCATTGCCATTTAGGCATGGCCACATATTCGCAGTAACCCCATATACTGGCAATAACGTAAAAACAGAAAGCAATATCATTCTGGTCAAGGCCGCGCCTGCCGGAAATAAGCTCCAGTTGGTAATGCGAGCAGCACATAAGCATAGCAGCCACAAGGCTGGTAAACTTATCGCGGGTAAGCAACAGGCTTATGCGGTAAACGAAAATAATTGTTAGCGTGCCCATAATAGCGCCGGGCAGCCGCATGGCATATTCCGAAACACCAAACAGTTTCATGCTGAGCGCCATCTGCCACATAAACAAAGGCTGCTTGTGCAGCCATAGGCCAGCAAAAGTCCAGTGCGTATCGGTATAGTGCATCACATGCCGGGCATACAGCATGGGCTTTAATGGCTTATCCATCATGTTGCGGGCCACAAGGGCATGGAACCGCTCGTCCCAGGCATGCAGGAAGGGGTCGGCAAAGGCAGCCCCCAGCCGCAGCAGGAAACCAACAATAACCGTTATTACCAGTACTATATTTGATTTGAGGAATTGTAACAACCGCATGGCCACACCCATTAAGGGTTTTGCTTTCAAAAGTATAAAATCTAAGGTAGAATGCCTTAGTTTCGGCGATATTGACAGGCACAAAACCTATCAAGCCAAAGGGGCGCGGTCGCTACTGCACAAGCATAGCACCTTATTCTTGAAAAATAGCCCCGATGCGTAGCTTAATACCATCCACCTTTCCCTACATCCCCACCACCTTATCATTGTAGCCCAATTTCTTGTAGTAGCAGATAGCCCTGGTTTCTTCTTGTAATAGTAATTTATAATAAACTCTTCAATTCTTCAGTCGTAATCTTGGCATCGTCCAATATCTGGCTTAATGTACCAATAGCAATATCCTTTTTACCATGAATGGGTACAGTGACACGTACATTATCCTTGTTTTTATAAATAGCATGGCTTCCATTCTGCCGGGAAAATAAAAATCCTTTCTTTTCAAGGATCTTAATCATTTGCTTGGAGGTTACAGCAGGCAACTTATTGCTCATACCGCAATTTTGAGTTGCGATGAATATATCTCTTCCGGAATATACTCGCCATTTTCTAACCTGTCTTCTATATGCATTTTAATCACACCCTTGATTGTTTCCAACGCTTCCGCCGCTGTTTCGCCATCAGCATAGCACCCTTGTAATGCAGGACAAAGAGCTAAAAAATTACCGTCTTCACCTTTTTCAATGACTACAGTGAGGTTATAAACACTCATACGCTTAGTTTAAGTAAACTTACAAAAAAAGAAAATGAAATTCAGGTTCAGCGGTTAGCTTTCTGAAATAATTGTTACTTACATCCCCACCACCTTATTCATTGTAGCCCAATTGCGTGTGGTAGCAGATAGCCCCAGCTTCTTTTCAATAAAAGTGTTGGAGAGTTTGGAGTTGCCATAGCTGTGGGTGACCATGTAAAGTGTATTGCCTATGATATGCATTTCTTCATCCTCCAATAAAACTGCCTTGAGCAAGGGCTCCTTCTCCATGTCGGCATCGGCTGCCAGCATGGTAATATGGAGCTTACGGGTATCGCCCAGTGGCATTACCGGGAAAGGGTTCTGGCCGATGATAGTTCCTATATCTTCTACACTTCTCACAATGGTAACCACGTCATAACCCAGCTCTTTCAGCAGGTGCTTTTCAATCTTGCTGCGCAGCTTATCCGCGTCGGTCGCCTTCACATCAAAAACCACATTGCCACTTTGTATGTAAGTAACCACATTCTTAAAGCCCATAGCCTCAAACATAGCCCTAAGCAGCTCCATCTTAATGAGTTTCTGCCCGCTTACATTTATACCCCTAAGGAAAGCAACATAACGTTTCATAGTTCCAATTTGATAATTCGGGAATTGCTTACCACCCATTGAGCCATCAAGCAATTGAGCCATTCAGCCATTAACCAACCATCTCCCCAAGCAGCGTAGCAGAGGTAGCGTCCTTTATCTTCACCTGTACATAGTCGCCTTTTTGCAGCGGTTGGCTTGTTTTAGGGAATACCACCATTTTGTTTTGGGTGTTCCTGCCGCACCAGTCGTTGTCGCTGCGTTTGCTTTCGCCTTCTATCAGCACGTTAAAGGTTTTGCCAATATCTGCCCGGTAGCTTTCGCGCGAGTGGCTGTTCTGCAGGTTAATAATTTCGGTAAGCCTTCTTTTCTTCACATCTTCCGTTACATCATCTTCGTAGCGCTTGGCGGCAAGTGTGCCCGGGCGCTCGCTGTACGAGAACATGTATGCCATATCGAAACGGCATAATTCCATCAGCGAAAGTGTATCCTGGTGCTCCTCCTCAGTTTCGGAGCAAAAGCCCGAAATCACGTCGGTACTCAGGCCGCAATCGGGCATTATGGCCCGTATCCTGGCTACCTTGTGCAGGTACCATTCGCGGGTATAAGTGCGGTTCATATGGGCCAGTATGCGGGTGTTGCCACTCTGTACCGGCAGGTGTATGTATTTACAAATATTATCGTACTTGGCCATGGTGTGCAGCACATCGTCCGTAATGTCTTTAGGGTGCGATGTGCTGAAACGGATGCGCAGCAGCGGCGAAATCAACGCCACCTTTTCCAGCAGGTGCTCAAACTTAACTTCTTCGCCATCTGGCGCAGAATAGTAATAGCTATCCACGTTCTGTCCCAGCAGCGTTACCTCGCGGAAGCCGTGGTTAAACAGGCCTTCGCACTCAGCTACTATGCTGGCGGCATCGCGGCTGCGCTCCCTGCCACGGGTAAATGGCACTACGCAGAAGGTGCACATATTGTTGCAGCCCCTCATAATGCTTACAAAGGCAGCAACGCCATTACTTTCCAGGCGCACAGGTGAAATATCGGCATAGGTTTCTTCCCTGCTCAGCAATACATTCACGCTCTTCTGGCCGCCTTCAGTTTCGCTTATAAGGCCAGGCAGGCTTCTGTAGGCATCAGGGCCTACTACTAAGTCCACCAGTTTTTCTTCTTCCAGGAATTTGGCTTTCAGCCTTTCGGCCATGCAGCCCAGTACGCCTATCAGCATACCCGGCTTGTTCTCCTTTATCTTCCTGAAAGCCTGCAGGCGGTTGCGCACAGTCTGCTCCGCTTTTTCGCGGATAGAGCAGGTATTAAGGAACACCAGGTCGGCATCCTCCACATTGCGGGTAGGGCCAAAGCCTTCACCATGCAGTATTGAAGCAACAATTTCGCTATCGCTGAAGTTCATCTGGCAACCATAGCTTTCTATATAAAATTTCTTACTATACGCATTCGGGTCTTCCTTGAATGGCGAATATGCCTCTCCCTGCCTCGTTTCATCAACCACCTTATGCAGCACTTCAGTCATAATATTTTTTTTATTTGAGTTGGCAAAGTTAAGTGATAATAGGCGAAAACAACACCCGTAGCGCACGCCATAAGAAGTATTTATATACTACGCTATATCCAACATATAACCGGGCGCAATAACATACTGTAAACCACTGGGTTCCAACATTATTATTATCTTGTACCTACATTCTTTGCCAATGAAAAAGGTAGCAGCGATATTACTAGTGTTTTTACCCTTTTTTACACATGCCCAACTGGAAGGGCTGGCTTTCATTGATTCTATAAAAACCAGCCTGCCTGCCGCCAAACAGGACACTAACAAAGTAAACTCACTGTACGACCTATCTTATGCCTATTGCGCTATTGACCCCGACAGCGCACAGCGGTACGGCGCTATGGGGCTGAAGCTGGCACAGCAGCTGGGCTGGCAGCCAGGCATAGGGCAAGGCTACTATATAGCTGGGATTATTAACCAGGTAAAAGCCCAATACCATGAGTCGCTGGGCAACTTTTTCAACGCATTAAAAATACTGGAGGGTCAGGGCGGCAAAGAAAAGAAATTACTGGGCCGTGCGTACGAGGGGGTTGGCTCGGTTTATATGCAGACCAACTATCTGGATAAAGCCCTGGAGTATCAGCTACTGGCCCTGAAAATACGGGAAGAGCTGCGCGATACCATAAGCATTGCCGGAAACCTGAGCAACATAGGCAACGTTTACTACATGCTGCAGGACTATGGCCAAGCGCTGCAATACCATTTTAAGGCCCAGAAGCTATTTAATAAGCTGAACCAGAAAGACGGCATTGCCAACTGCCTGGTAAATATAGGCTGCGTGTACCAGGCGCAGGGCAACCTGAATAAAGCAATTGAAAACTATTTCAATGCACTGAAGGTTTACGAGGGGCTGAACAATAATACGGGCATCGCCGCTACGCTGGGCAATATAGGCGAAACCTACCTGGCGCTGGCCACCGACACCACCCATAGCGATAGCCGCAGCATGCTGGTTAACAATAAATCGGCCTACCTGGCCAAAGCGGTATTGTACCTTAACAAAGCTATTGCCACCAGCAAGGATAACAACCAACTGGATAACATAAGCGAATTCAGCAAATTCCTTTCCAGCGCATACGAGCTCAGCAGCAACTACAAGGGTGCGCTTGATAACTATAAGCTCTACGCTACCAGCCGCGACTCCGTATTTTCCAATTCCAGCAAAATAAAAATTGCCAACCTGGAAACGGAATTTAACCTGGAAACACAGCGGCACCAAATAGAGCGCAACCAACTGGAGCTTACCCAAAAGCAAACAGAGCAGAAATTATACATCACGGGCATCACCTTCCTCATGGTGGTGATAGCCTATGTGGGCCGCAAATTCATTAAGCAGATACGATCTAACCAAATCCTTTCAAAAGAAAAGAAAAAGGCTATGGACCGCATAGAGGCGCAAAGCAATGTACTCACTAACATATCGCACACACAGGCACACGATGTAAGGGGGCCTATCACCACCATACTTGGGCTGGTAAGCGTCTTTAATCACGACGACCCGGCTGACCCGATGAATAAGGAACTGCTGGACGACATAACCGAAGTTACCTTGCGCCTTGATAAAACAGTGCAGGATATTATACGGCAGGAAAACAAGCTATCGCACGAGGATGGCGCCTGATTCACCCGGCAGGTAAGGTGCTACGCTGCGCGCTCCACCTGCCCTGCACCTACTCCTTCGCCCTGTTTCCACAATATAGCTTCGTCGGCATAGAAATGCACCTGCCCGGTAGCAATATCATACATAGCCGGGATAATGCCTACCTGGCCGGAATAAACCAGTTCGCTGATAATTTCGCTGCGGCCCAGTATCTCCTCTACAGAGTGCTTTGCATGCAGCTTCGCAACTGCATTCACGTACTCCAGGTTAGACCCCGTCCTGTTATGGGTAATCGTTTTTTCCTCTCGGGTTGCAGGCTCTATCTTTGACAAAAGCGAGCTAAGGTTGCCCAGTTGCACCTGGTTACAGGCTCCTATAACAGCGCCGCAATTGGTATGCCCCAGCACCACTATAAGCTTAGACCCGGCTACAGCTGTGGCATATTCCAGCGAGCCCAGAATATCTGTAGATACAACGTTGCCAGCAACCCTAAGGCTGAAGATATTGCCAAAACCCTGGTCAAATATGAGCTCCGCCGAGGTGCGGGAATCCATGCAGCTTACAATAGCCGCAAAAGGGTTTTGTCCGTCCTTGGTTTCATCCATTGCCGCCATGTGGTCGCGGTCAATGCCTATATTATTAATAAACCTGAAATTGCCATGTTTCAGCAATTGCAGCGCCATCGCAGGCGTTAAGTTTTCGTATGGCTGATTGAATGTCCTCATT
>CANBTK010000026.1 GCA_947372365.1 Flavipsychrobacter stenotrophus
ATTCCTTTTCAAATCCTTTGGGGAAGGCGGCTATTTCATACCATTTACCGGCATATTTTTCCAAATCAACATAGGGTACTGTCCGCAACTCATCTTGAACAACTGATGATGCTATCATAAGAAATGAATTTTAACCTTGACAAAATAACGTACCCCCAACCCGAACAAATGGGCGGCTGCTGTGCCTCAATATTTATGGCAGCCATTCTCTGGGTTCATCTAAATCATTGTGTTCATCGCCCCCTATGCTATAGTAATTATTCTCTTCGTCCTCCTCACCTATCATTTCATCTTCATCATCTAATTCCGCACCCGGAACGTCGAGGCTTGCTCCCGGCTTGTCGTCCGTGAAGCCCTTTTCATTTTGGGCATCCTCTTTTCCTGGTATCACAGGCTGTTTCGGCTTGGTTATATCTTCCGGGTCAACCTCCGCATCAATTTGCCCGTTGTTATAAATATCCTCGGCAGGCGGGTATGGTTTATAACCATCCAAATTGCCTGTATTGTTTGCGTTGTTTTTCATTTTGACAAGGCTTTAACTGTAAAAATTTTACTTCACAAAGTTTATCAAACAGGCACAAAAAAAATTACATAATAACAGCTACGAATTATATAATTAACAGGTGTAGGGCATAGCAAAAAAAGCCAACCGGGAAATAAAAAAGCCGCGCACCAATAGATGCGCGGCCCGTTAAGTACCTTGTGTTACAGTTAGTTATTCCTTATTCATCCTTACAATTTTCGGGTGCAAAATACCCTCCACTTTTACAAGTTCAGTTTGTGCTGCCATTACCTGTTCAATATTTTTGTAGGCATGCGGGTTTTCTTCCACACTGCCACCAATTAACTGAACTCCGGCACCACTCAGCATCTGTTTAAGCCCGGATACTGTCATATTGTTTTTGGCTTTCTGGCGGCTCATAGCCCTGCCTGCACCATGTGCCGCTGAGTTTAGCGATTGGCTGTTACCTGTACCTGTTACAAGGTAAGCAGCATCTATCATGTTGCCGGGTATAATGCCCGGCTCACCCTTATGTGCAGGAGTTGCCCCTTTGCGGTGCACTATAGCTTCAGTACCATCGGCCATAGTTTCTGCCCATGCAAAATTGTGGTGGTTTTCTACAACCGCCAGTGCGGTAAGCCCAAGGCTTTCGAGCAATGCCGCATGTATGGTTTCATGGCAAGCCTTGGCATACCTGCCGGCAAGGTTCATGCTGAGCCAGTACTCCTGCCCGGCTTCGGTGTTCATATCCAGCCACGCCAGTTGCTGCGCTTCGCGGGGCAGCTTGCAGGTATCCATGGCAATTTTAGTGTAGTGCTGCGCAATGTTAGCACCCAAGCCACGGCTACCTGAATGCGACAATAAAGCCACATACTTCTTAGCTGGCAAACCGAGGTAGTTGCCATCGAATAACTCCAGGCTGCAAAACTCCACAAAGTGGTTGCCACTGCCTGAAGAACCGAGTTGCTTTGCGGCTTTTCCCTGCAACCGCCTCAGCAGTTCCGTACTCTTGAAATCGCTACTATCCATCACCTCATGCTCCCGCCTGAAATCTGGATTGCTCTCCATCCCGAAGTGCGTATGCTCGCGCAATGCCAGCTTCATCTGGTGGCCATTGCTCCTGAAAAAGCTATCGCTTTCATCAACAATTGAGAGTGCCATCCTGCAACCAATATCGACACCCACAGCAAAGGGGATAACCGCATTGCGGGTGGCTAATACACCACCAACGGGCAGCCCATAACCCATGTGCGCATCCGGCATCAGCGCACCCTGCAAGGTAATGGGCAGGCTCATGGCTGTTTCCATTTGCCGCTTGGCAGAGCCTTCAATTTCCTTGCCACCGTAAATTTTCAATGCCCCTGTTTCTTCCAGCAACGAATACGTCTGAAAGTTACATTCCACTTCTGTGTCCATGAATGTAGCGGCTATTTTACCCGTAACAGGGTCATGAATATAATCTTCGGGTTTATCCCGAATATTCTTCAGCAATTGCAGTACTTCTTCACGCGTCTGGTGTTTGTAATGTTTGCCGGTAATGTTAAGTGCCAGGCTCCTTGCCTGGTCGTTGGTATAGCCTATTTTACTAAGCTCTTTTAATTTTATTGTGCTCATTTAGCTTGTTTTGGTTATTCATTTTTTGCTTCGTCCAGCATCGCTGTGAACGGCTTGTTTTTGAACGGGCTTTTGTGTTTTTCTTGTTCCGGTTCAAATCTTGACCATGAATAGACTTCTCCGTGCGCTGCCTTTTCAGCTAATGGCATCAACCCCTCCCTATCCAGATAATTTTGAATTTCTGCAATTTGCTGCTCCAGTTCACTGTCCATCATTTTTACTTCCGAAATAATGTTTGGGCTGACTTTTAACACATACCTCCAGGGGTCCCTAAACATATACCTGGTGCTGTACATTCCTGTCTGGGTTTCATAATGCCAGGTTGGTTCAAAAAGCGCCTTTTCCCTTTCCGTCAAGTTTAGTTTTGGGTCGTTCCATTCCTGTACATCAAAATATTTCAACGATTGGGGAATCTCCACAGGCACTCTTTTCCTGCTGAACCTATATTTAACTTTCATTATAAATTTCCGTTCACTGTTATACGCTACAGTATTAATTTTCTCAAGCAATTGCGAATAAAATGCAGCAGACTGTGTAAAGAGTTGATCTGGCCGCAAGACGAAAAAGCGCTTCCACCCTTTCTGATATGGTTCTTGTAGAGGTATCATCGGCAAATCCCGCTTCACCTTTCGAAGCCTTATCCATTCATAGTATTTTTCCAGCAATTGTTTTTCTCTGTCTTCTTTGAGAGCCTGCCTTTTTTGTCTTTTAGTTTTTAGGTTATATAAGGCAATAAGATCCCTTTCGGCATTGATAGCCATAAAATAAGGGTATTAATATACCAAACAGACATTTTCACTATTGCGCCTCTTAAACCTTGAGTACTATGCTAAATAATACTTGCGGCCTGGCGCCTTTGCGTGAAACATTGTTACAATTGTAATAGTCTGACTGGCATTAAATCATTCTGAATATTGTTGACATCATGATTCATCCTTGCCATAAGGATATACCCATAGCGCAATGCGCAGGTGAACGGCAGAAAGTATTGGGCATAGCAATGCCCAAGGTTCTATTTCACTAACAAAAAAGATAAGTAAACAGAAAGTACTCCTGCCGTGTTAGGCAATGAGCGCGAGGGGCGATATGTAGGGACGGTATAACATAAAAAAGTGCATTTAGGACGTGCACAATAATTCTATCGCTGCAAAGGTAGGGAAAAGTTTGATGAAATATGAAAAATGTGCGCAATGAAAAACAAATTGCCATACTTCGTAAAAAAATTGAGAAGATTTTCAAATTCCGATGAAGCCACGAATAGGCGCTAATATAACAGCGATGGGTGATAGCCCATCGACAAATAACATTCCACGGGAGAGCCCTGAAAGGGCGATAATATAACAGCGATGGGTGAAGCCCATCGACAGATTATATTCCAGGGGAAAGCCCTGAAAGGGCGAAATACTAATCCCAAACGTACCTTTCGTCGAACTCCAATTTATACTTTTTCAAAAATGCCTTGTATTACTCCTGGAATGTAGTTTTTGCATGGTGAACATGTTGATTGGCGATATATTCAATTACAATATCAACCTGCGACGGGTTAACCGAAAACGCACCGTAACCATCTTGCCAGTAAAACCCTTTGAGTGATTTGTCTTTTGCTTTTATCCATTTTGATGAATGCGACTTTAGTTCTTCCAATAACTTCACTAATGCAACTTTCTTTGATAACAGGCAAAGTATGTGAACATGATCGAGATGGCCACCTATTTTATTGGGGCGCATTCAAGGTTTTTACAAATGCCCGCGATATAGCTGTATGGCTCCGTATCGATAGGCGGAGTGATAAAAGGTTGCCTGTGTTTTGTGGAGAAAATTATATGGATGTAATTATTTACCAGTGATTGCCCCATAACGTTGTGATAAAATTATGGCTACCATATTACGCCCTTTCAGGGCTTAATCCCAAATCTCTTTGTTCGATGGGCTTCACCCATCGCTGTTCTATATTAGCCCTTTCAGGGCTAGGCCCAATTGTAATAGAAAAATCAACATGCAAAATTATTGTTCCTACATAAATATTTAGAGCAATGGTCTCAATATCTATAAATGTAGTACTGCAAACACGGGCAAAAAAATCCCTGCTTTATTGCTAAAGCAGGGATTGCAAATATTTTTTAATTAAACAACTAGCTGGCAATAGTTTCTTGCTCGCTCTGTGTTTTGAAATTCTCTTTAAATAAATTGGTAAGGTTTGAACTTATCAGCTTCTCAGCGACAAAAATCATGTTTTTGAAAGCCTCAGCATGCGAAATACCATGACCAATTATAACCGGGCTGTTAATACCCAATATTGGCGTACCACCATAGGTTTCAAAGTTAAAACTATCAAGGAACGGGTCGTTGAAGCCTTTCTGCGTTTTGAAGATATCGTAGAATGATTCTGCCAGTTTCAGCATTGCATTACCAACGAAACCTTCGCAAACAATTACTTCGGCTTTATCCATGAACATATCCCTGCCTTCTACATTACCAATGAAGTTAATTCCAGGCAATTCTTTCAGCAACGGATAGGTCGCTTGCGCCAGCAGGTTGCCTTTGCCTTCTTCCTCGCCTATATTCATTAACGCAACCCTTGGGTTGGCGTGGCCGAGTACGTGCTTGGAATACAGAGAACCCAACTGGGCAAACTGTACCAGGTGTTCTGGTTTGCAATCAGCGTTAATACCTACATCAAGCAATAAATTGTATTTACCGTCCTGGCGGGGTATAGGAGACGCAATGCTTGGGCGCAAAATACCATCAATTGCCTTTACTGAGTACATAGACCCAACAAGCATTGCACCGGTATTACCCGCACTCATAAATGCATCGACCTTGCCTTTAAGCAAAAGCCCAAAGCCCATAGCTATGCTGGAGTTAGGCTTTTCTTTGAGCGCCTTTGTGGGGTGCTCATGCATGCCAATAACTTCAGGTGCTTCTATCAATGTATAACGATGCTTGTGGGGCTCCAGTTCATTAATGAAAGGAGCAACCAGCTCAGCATTTCCCGTTAGCATGAGGTGCACATCAGGGTTGCCCGATTGTTCAAAAAACAACCGGACTCCCTTAATAGCTTCAGCTGGGGCGTAATCCCCGCCCATTATATCCAGCCCTATTTTCATGAAGCGAAAATAATACGTTTATTAGTTATTTTCCCCTTCAGTAGCGGCTGCGGCAGCCGGAGCAGCAGGTGTATTGTCAATTACAAGCTTGCCTTTGTAGTATAGCTTGCCTTCTACCCAATGGCCACGGTGGCGCAGATGGCTTTCGCCTGTTGTTGCGTCAATGCTCCATGTTTCTGCAGTTGCCTTGTAATGGGTCCTGCGCTTCCTACCCCTTTGTTGCGAGTGTCTTCTTTTAGGATTTGGCATTTTTACTCTATTTTATTATTGTATTATAATATTTTTATTATTCACCCTTCCTTACGGAAGGCTTTATTCATTTTTACTATCCCTTCAGTTTGTCCAGCCCCTTCCACAAAGGGTTTTTCTTCTCTTCAGGGTGCTCTGCCAGCTTATTCAGCAGGTCCAGCGCCTGCGGGTTGCATCCGGGCTTGCCATCTGCGCCATCAGGGTGTATACGCTGCAAAGGCACACTGAGCATCAAAAACTCATATACCCATGCACTGATATCTATCACTGTCTCGCTCCTCGGGATGAAAATAACGTCATCTTCATCTTCTATATCAGCTGCATCGTCGCCGGTAAGCTTTATTACGAGGTTAAACTCATCCCAAAGCCTTAACGCAAAATCATCACCACACCTATCGCACGGCACTGTAATCTTGCCGTCTATATCAAAACGCAGCATGAAAAAACTTTCATGCTTGTCAAATGTCAAAGTTACTTTAGCATCCCAACCGGTAAATTCCCCATCATGCCCCTGAGCCTCCATAAAACGATCGTCAACATCGTATGTGTAGGTATGTACTCCGGGTTTTAAGCCCTGCCACGCAATTTCAAATTCCCTGTTATGCTTCATACCTCTTAGCTGTTAAGCAGTTGCCAGTTAGTAGTTGGCAGCCCAAACCCATCAATACGCTGCCTGGGTACAAACCATGCAATCTTCTACTACCCAACTCCAAAAGGAGCGCAAAGGTATACAAAAAATTGAAGATTACATCAATTTATTTCGCTTCATTAAAAATGAATGCAATACCTGGTCCACCGGCTTGGTCAAATCAACCGCAATCCTATCCACCTGGTACTGGTGGCAGCGGTTTGCTACCATCAGCTGAAATTCCCTCATCCGGCTCACATATTGCTCCTTTATTTGCTGTGGCTGCAGCTTCACCCGGTCGCCCGTTTCCATATCCACAAACTCGTAAGGCCGGTTTTCAAACTCAAATTCTATTTCCTGCAGCCCATCCATTACATGAAATAATATTACTTCATGCTTATTGTACCTGAGGTGCTGTAATGCTGAAAATAATTCTTCCACATTGTCGGTATCGTCCATCATATCGCTGAAAATAACTATCAGCGAGCGCTTATGCATTTGCTCTGCAATGAGGTGCAGCGCGGCTGCGGTATTGGTTGTTTTGTTTTCCGATGTATAGTTCAGCGTATTCTGCAATTCATTGGTCAGCAGCCTGTAGTGGCTGTTGGCCGACCTGCACTGCGAAAAGTAGTTAACCTGCCCGTCAAACAATGCCAGTGCAGCAGCATCCAGCTGCCGTTTCAGCAATTGGAGCAGGCTTGCGGCAGCAACGCACGAAAACTGCAGCTTGCTCATCTTTTTATCATCCTGTGGAAACTGCATGGATGTGGATGTATCCACCACCAGGCAGCAGCGCAGGTTGGTTTCCTCTTCGTACCTTTTAATGAAAAGCTTGTCAGTACGCCCAAACACCCTCCAGTCAATATGCCTGAGCGGGTCGCCGGGATTGTATAGCCTATGCTCGGCAAACTCTACCGAAAAGCCGTGGAACGGGCTTTTATGCAAGCCAATAATAAACCCTTCCACCACCTGGCGGGCCAAAAGTTCAAGGTTTTCGTTAATTGGTTTTTGAAGGATCATGCTGGGTTCTAAACATCAAAAGTAATCAATTTGGAAAGGTAACGCAAAAGCTGTGATACGGGGCGCTTTCCCACAAAATAAGTTTTAACATTATGGCTATAAAAATATTCAATATAGTTAATAACAAGCAATGCGTGTATATACAGTAAATTAGAGCCAGCCGGCTTTATATAATTGGGGATAAACTATATAAATATCCCAAATACGCCTGCTGCAGCACCACACTTTTATTAAACACCACCACAGTATGAATAAAAAATATTTACTACTTCCGGCAGCGCTGATAGCGTTGTATGTTTCGCTGGCCAGCTATAGTTCCGGCCCCGCATCGGCAATTTCTTATGACGGCACCGGGGCCCGGGCCAGCACTGCGGGCTGCAATTGCCACGGATCGGCAGCCACATCCAGTACGTCTGTCACCATCACTCTCGATTCGGCAGGCACACCGGTTACCCGATATGTAGCCGGGCAATATTACACCATAACCATAACTGGCACCCAAACCTCTTCTTCGCTCAGCCTGCCAAAATTCGGCTTCCAGCTTTCTGCAGTTTTTGCCAGCGGTTCAGGCTCATCCAGCGCTACTAATGCGGGTACGCTTGCCACCTCGGGCTTGCCTACCGGCTGTGCTAACCGCACTATGGGCAGCTACCACTTAATAGAGCATACCACCCGCCTGAACCCAGTATCCGGCACAGGCGGCGCAGGCACTATTTACAGGGAAACTATAGGCTGGGTGGCACCATCTTCAGGCGGCGGACCAGTAAAACTGTTTGGCGTTATTAATGCCATCAATAATTCGGGCGGTGGCGACGCGGGCGATAAATGGAATACCGCAAACGCCACATTTGCCGAGGAAAACGCACCTATTACAGGCCCGGCCAGCGTTTGCAGCGGCAGTACCATTACCCTAACCTGCAACACCCCGGGTGGTACCTGGTCGTCAGGCAGCCCGGCAATTGCCAGCGTGTCAGCAACAGGCGATGTTACCGGCATCAGCAGCGGTTCAGCAGCCATATCTTATACCACTTCGCTGGGCACCAGCGTAGTAAATGTAGGGGTAATACCAACCCCAACAGGGGGAACCATTATTGGTTCTCCCACAGTTTGTATAGGCGCTGCAACCACCCTAAGCGATTCGGGAGGCACTCCGGGCGGCAACTGGAGCAGTGGGGCCACCTCTATCGCCAGTATCAACATCGGAACAGGGTTCGCAAGGGGGCTGTCTGCGGGTACTGCGCCCATTACTTACTCTATTACCAATAGCTGTGGCAGCGCACAGGCAACAGGGACACTTACTGTGATACCCTTGCCCACAGTCGCAGCCATTACAGGAACTTCAACCCTCTGCGAAAGTGCTACTACTACCCTTGCCGATGCCACTACGGGCGGCACCTGGGGCAGCAGCGCACCCGGCATAGCATCCGTTAACAGTGCAGGCACGGTTATAGGCATAGCCGCAGGCTCTGCAACTTTGTCTTATTCCGTATCTAATACCTGCGGCACCACATCGCAGGTAACGGGTGTTACCGTTAACCCGTTGCCCCATGCTGGCTCTATAAGCGGCCCGGCAGTCGCCTGCCTGGGGGCTGGCGCGTTTTCGCTCACCACAAGCGGTTCATCAGGAACCGGCTCGTGGTCTACCAGTGCGGCTTCAGTAGCTTCCATAAACAGTTCGGGTATGGTAACGCCGGTTTCGTTGGGAACAGCTACTATTACTTACGTGGCTGCCAATGGTTGCGGCACTAATGCCACTACACGGGCTATCAATGTGAGCAACATGGCTTTTGCGGGTACCATATCGGCTGCAACAACAAATGTATGCCTGGGTTCAAGCATAACGCTTACCGACAGTATAGCGGGTGGCACTTGGGCTACATCTAACGCCCTGGCAACCGTAACCGCTGGCATAGTAACCGGCATTGGCCTGGGCTCATCAACAATCAGCTATACCGTTACCAATGCCTGCGGCACAGCCGTAACTACAAAGGCCGTTACCATAAACCCATTGCCATTTGCAGGCACAATATCGGTACCAGCACTATTGTGCGTAGGCGCGAGCCTGCCTATAACTGCGACGGGTACTGGAGGAGCGCTTTCTATAACCAATGCCCACGCATCATTAACGGGCACTGTTATCACAGGTGTTTCGGCCGGGCAGGATACTATTGTGTACACCACCGCCAATTCGTGCGGTACGGCTATTGCCCACAAGCCGCTTAATGTGAACCCTTTACCGTTCGCTGGCACTATTACGGGCATCAATAACGCATGCCCCGGCAAAACAGTTGCCCTGGCCAATGCTACACCGGGAGGCACATGGGCCAGCAGCACGCCATCGGTTTGCGGGGTATCGGCTACAGGTATAGTGAATACATTGTCACCTGGTTTTTCCAGCATCAGCTATTCGGTAGGCAATACCTGTGGCAACGCACTTGTTTCCCTTGCCTTTACAGTAAACGACTGCTACGCAGCGGTTGGGAACTTAGCCCCTGCTGTTACCGGGGGGCTACAGGTTTTCCCCAACCCCAATAATGGTGCGTTTACCATTAACCTCCCCGCAACCACTACTGAACCAGCACAAGTTTCCATCACCAATGTGCTTGGAGAGAAGGTAAGTGAGTTTAATATCACAACAAATGTGGAAGTAGAACAATCGTTGCAACTGCCTGCGGGTATCTACTTCGTTTCTGCAATTACAAAAAATGAAAGACTGGTGAGTAAGGTAATAATAGGGCAATAGAACTTGGAATCAGATTCGAAACGAAAGGTGTTTTGTTAACAAAGCATGCTCCCTTTTACCGTTCGTGAAGTTTTTCGGCCGTTCGTTCCTTTTTTTTGGATAGTAGTTCAATGCAAAATTATCTTTGAATAATAAAATATACTCAAAATGAAATACATGTTCTTATCTAAAAATAGCCGATTGGCCGTTTCACTGGCTTTTTGCCTGTTAGCTGCGTCCAGCACAAGGGCTCAGATTATCAAGACTATTGCTGGTAACAATACGGCGGGTTTCAGCGGTGATGGAGGAGCAGCAACGGCTGCGAATCTCCATTATCCCGGAGGAGTCGCCGTGGACGCGTCAGGGAATGTTTATATTGCTGATATTACGAATGGCCGCATCCGTAAAGTGAGTGCATCAGGCATAATTACTACCGTTGCCGGAAGTGGTGCAACCGATGGTACAGGCGCTTATAGTGGAGACGGTGGGCCTGCGACAGCCGCAAAATTTTATGGGCCGGTTGATGTCGCCAGGGATGGGGCCGGAAATTTATACGTTGCCGATATATTTAACCAACGTGTCCGAAAGATAAGTGCAACGGGCAGTATTACAACATTCGCCGGCAATGGTACTGCTGGCTATAGCGGAGATGGCGGGGCGGCCACAGCAGCTAAATTAAACTACCCGGCTACTGTTGCAGTAGACAGGGCTGGCAATGTTTACATCGGAGATGAAAGCAACCACTGCATCCGTAAAGTAACCACGTCGGGCGTGATCACAACCGTAGCCGGGACAGGCACGGCCGGTTTTACCGGCGACGGCGGGCCCGCAACCGCAGCCCGCATAAGCGGGGTGAAGTTAGCTGTTGACCTATCGGGCAATTTGTATATTGGTACCGATTACCGCATACGTAAGGTAGACACCTCGGGTATTATCAGCACGGTTGCCGGAAACGGGAGCAACTACGGCGGGT
>CANBTK010000027.1 GCA_947372365.1 Flavipsychrobacter stenotrophus
AAGCAAGGCATGGCCGCTTTTGCGCAACAAATGAAACCCGATAAAGTTTTACTGATAGGCGACGATGGCATGCCGTGGCAGGAATTCCTGTCCATTAACCCAAGGGAACTATTCTAGCACCGGGCATTTCGTTACTTAAACTGCTTGAAATAGTAAATAACGCCGCCTTCTTCCAGTATCAATTCGCCCTTCTGGCATTTAGTTACTTTTATTGACCTCAGGTTACGGCCTGCGCAGTCCAGCGCCTGGCTGGCATCAAGGCCCTTTATGTACCAACCCGGGTCATTATTCAGGTCGTTGCCGCAATAAATGTAGCCTTGCTTTTCGTCACTGCCCTTGCCTGTAACGTAGAGCGATTTTATTTGATTGGCAAAGTCAACGCCGCCGCCATCTTTATCAATAGTGCGCTTGTAAACCGTCCAGTGGCCTATCATCTGGTCGATGCTGGTAACCGGCAATATCTTTTCTTCCTTTTCCAGTACTATCACCTGGGCAGTGTCCGATGTATCGGGCACAAAGTAGTAGATGCCCTGCGGGTCGGTTAATACCAGGCTCCTGTTAGGCCGCCTGAGCGCCACAGTATAAGCCCTCGTGCCAAACTCCAAATGGTCGTCCTCATCATAGGTATACTTACCACGGTACACAAAGCCGTCGCGTAGCCTGTAGGTAAATGTATCGCGCATGGCAAAAGTCATGAACAAAGTGTCTTTAAACTCCACAACCGTAGAATCCAGCTTCAGGCGCTTAAATTCAACCCAGCGGCCCGGCAGCATATGCTGCACTTTTTCCTTTTTCTTTGCCCAAAGTGCGGCCGGCAACAACAGCAATAATAAAATCAGTATCTTTCTCATCTAAAAATTAATCAAAAGTAAACGGGGCAACCGTCAGGGCAAAAATATACATTGCCCGCAACATATGTTTCGTTATTATTGTAACATTAACAGAAATAAACACCCAACAACAAATGGCAGGCCAACAATTGCATATAACGCTCATACAGGCAGATATAGTATGGGAAGATGTACAGGCAAACCTAGCTAACTACGAAAAGAAGATAGCCGCTATTGAGGGCGCCAAGCATGTAGTAGTGCTACCTGAAATGTTCAGCACAGGTTTTAGCATGGCACCTGAGCGCCTTGCGGAGCCTATGGATGGCAGGGCAGTAACCTGGATGGCCGATATGGCCGTTAAATACCGCTGCATAGTTACAGGCAGCCTTATAATAGAGGAGGAAGGCAAGTACTACAACCGTATGCTGTGGGTGCAGCCTGACGGGCGCATTGGCTTTTACGACAAACGCCACCTGTTCGGTTATGCAGGCGAGGACAAGCACTATACACCCGGCGATACGCGCCAGATAGCACAGGTAAATGGCTGGAAAGTGAACTTACAGATTTGTTACGACCTTCGGTTCCCGGTATGGGCCAGGAATACCGATGGCGCTTACGATATACTCCTTTATGTTGCTAACTGGCCACAACAGCGCAGCCTGGCCTGGAAAACGCTATTGCAGGCGCGGGCAATTGAAAATATGTGCTATGTTGTGGGTGTAAACCGCGTGGGGCAGGATGGCAAAGGCCACCAATATACCGGCGACAGCAGCGTTTTTGGCCCGCTAGGCGAAACACTGTGGCAACATAGTGGCACGGAGGCAACACATACGGTAACACTGGACAAGGCAAACCTGGAAAATGCTAGGTTATCTTTACCTTTTCTGGCTGACGCTGATAAGTTCCTGCTGTTGTAAGCTGAAGCAAGCAAAAAACACAACCACATCTTGACAAAAGCAAAAAATCCCCCGCATAAGCAGGGGATTTTTCAATTATAAATGCATTGTAAATTATTGTTTCTGGAACACCCTAACCGCATTTGGGTTGAAAGGGCCTGTACCACCTATCTTATACCTGAAAGTCGAATCAGCCATGTTGATAGAAGCGCTTACACCGTAGATATCGCCCTGCGAGGTGCTCTGCAACGGGAATGACATTGTGCTGTCATCAACCTGTACAAACAACGCCGGTACAATAGCCGAACTTGGAGGTACTACACCGCCAACATTATCTATTTCGTACAAACCATTAGCGCGCTTGGTAACAGTAACAGGCTGCAGGTTAGACAAACGAAGGTAGCTACCTGCCAGGTTAAGTGTAGGGTTAACATCTGTAACAGCAACATAAATGCCTGCGCTGCCCTTCATCCCATACTTATTTTTTGCAGTAATGTTAACTACGTACAAACCTGGCGCAGTATTATCCAGAGTGCTCTGGTCCACTACAACAGGGTATGATTCTTTATAAAAAGAATCGTACGATGATGCACTGATTGTAGGTAATGCACCACCTACTGGTATACTGTAATATTGTGCTCCTGATACTACAATAGTTGGGGTAGAATAAGTAACTAAAGTTGAAACTGTATTATCCTTCTTTTTACAAGCAGTAAAAGCCATTACAGCTAAAAAAGGTATGATTAAAAATTTTTTCATGTTCTTTTGTTTTGTTTCAAAAAATTATTTTGCTTCCCAACAATATTATAAATCCCACCACATTTTTGTAGTCAGTGGAAGTAAACCAGGAAATGCTGAATTCCTTACACTTTCTGTAGTAGGGTACAGGAACCTCTTAGGCAAACCTGAACCACCTGCAGTGATTGAACGAACGAAGAAATCAGGATAACCGGTACGGCGCATTTCAGTCCATGCTTCGAAGCCCTGGTTACCGCACATTGCAAACCACTTGCCGGTAATGATATGGCGAAGTTTTTCTGCAACAGTACCTGCATAAGGGTAAACAGCCCAATAACCAGCCGGGATACCATTAGTAACATCACCGTTTACGTAAATGTCGTAGGCAGTAGCACCATCAACACCAATTTCAGTGCTCATCTGGCCAGAATAGTAGTTAAAGTTAGCTGCAACTGCTTTATAGAAAAGTGTTGAGTCATTACCTACAGCCCAACCCCTTGCAACAGCCTCAGCTTGTAAGAAATAACTTTCATAGCTGGTAAGGAAGTTAACCGGAGCAGATGTCGATTTTGCATTAGCTGCATCGCCACCTACATAAACGTTAGGAATAGAGTAGGTATTTGCTGCAACATTGATATTGTAAGCACCCTGTGTAATACCCTGAACCTGGCCAGTAGTTAATGCTTCGAAAAACACGTAAGCCCTGTAATCGTCATTGCTGTTCATGCTATCAATTACAGTAGAACTGCCCACGATGTTCTGTGTACCATTTACTACAACTGAAGAAGCTTCAGCGTACAATGGGTTTTTATTACCTGTTGTATAGCCATAACCAATGAACGCGTCCTCGCCAGTGCCAATGAATGCAACACCCGGTGTAGCATATAAGGCAGCTATACCTGTTTGCGCCCATGTTGGGTTGATTTTGCTTATACGAAGGTAAGAGCGTAATTTAAGGGTATAACCAAACTTAGCCCATTTAGCCATATCGCCACCGTAAACAAGGTCATCAGCTCCAGGCCCAGCTGCATCTGCCTGCTGAATCAGCACTTCGGCAGAATCAATGTACTTCAGGATACCGTTGTAAACTACAACCTGAGAATCATATTTAGGGTTAACTATACCGCCATCAACTGGCTGAGCTTTTAACGCCTGTTTAAAAGGTACATCGCCAAAGGCATCAGTAGTCAACTGGAAGGTGTAAGCCTGCAGCAACAATGCAATAGCCTTATAATGCCTCTTTTTCTGCTGGTCAGCTACTTTAATTAACTGGTACAGATTTTCATTAGCAGTGTAAAGGTTATCCCACAGGTAAGAATAGTTATCCTGGCCCGGGTTATACTGCTCTATAATTTTATATTGGCTTGCATTCGGGCTCTGTGTCCAGTAACCAGCCCACATGCTACCATTAATTTGCATATCGCAACCTAAAGCAGTGCCAATATTTAACTGGCCAGCAGGTAATAAAGTACTAACCGTGCCATAAGTAGCAATATTTGGGTTTGTGTTCACATCAAGAAATTTCCTACAAGATGAAACACTTAAAACCAATCCTGCTGCCGCTGCTATAACAATTTTCTTATTAACAAACATAATAATTAATTTACAACTTGGTTTAAATTAATGGTTTAGAAAGTAGCTTTAATAGAGATACCATAATTTCTCTGCGATGGGCTTGCTGTAAAGTTGAAGCCTTGTGCGTTGCCAGCAGAACCACTTGAAGTTTCTTCTGGGTCGTTGTACTTATTGCTCTTAGATGTCCATAAGATCAGGTTTGAACCAAATAAGCCAGCTTCAAGTGAACCAAATGGGCTGCGTTTGTAGTATTTAGCAGGTATGCGGTATGACAGCGACAATTCCTGAAGCCTTACAAAACCAGCATCAACCAGGAACTGAGCAGGAAGCTTAGACTCTACGTTAACATAGTAATCGTAAGGAGAGAAAGCTGTAGTGTTCTTAAGGTAGTTGCCTGTAGTACCAACCTGATAAACAGAATTGTTCCAAACGTAAGGGTTACGATTGTTAACAGTTGTGATTTCAGATGTACCATTAAAGTCCATATCGGCCTTAGTTTTGCTGTAGAACTGGCCACCTTGCTTACAAGTAAATATTGCATGTAATTTCAGGCCTTTCCAGCTAAGGTCAGTACCCCATGATGCGATAAAACGTGGCTGGTAAGAACCTTTGTAAACTGGCTTAGAAGTAGTTACAGGGTTGCCGGTAACTGGGTCAACAACTGCATGGCCATCGTGGTAAGCGATGTCGTTGCCGAAGAATGTACCGAAAGGATGTCCAACTGCTGCAACAACTGCAAGGTCGTTAGTACCACCTAATACTACGTTCTCTAAACCTGATGTAAGGCGGTCAACGTTATTTTTGTTATGTGTGTAAGTACCGAAAAGCTCCCAAGTTAAACCCCATTTGGTTTTAATTGGTGTACCCCTCAGGCTTATTTCAATACCCTTGTTAGATATATCGCCTACATTCAGGTAATGGAAACCTAAACCAGTTGATGGAGGCAATGGAGCTGCTGTAATCAAATCAACAGTCTGGCTGTTATAATAAGTAATGGTAGTGCTCAACCTGTCATTCAGGAATGATAACTCAGTACCCATTTCAAACTCGCGTGTCCTTTCAGGGCGCAGGTTGCCTGGGCCGAATGTAGAACCGATTGAGTAAGCTGGGATACCGTTGAATGGAGGCTGGATGCTACCGAAGCCAGATACAATAGCGCTTTGGCTGTAACCTGCAGGGTTGTTAGCATAAGGGATACCTGATGCACCAACGCCCGACGCAGCGAAACGAACTTTACCATAGTTCAATACATTTTTCTTGAACTTAGTACCGTTTAACCTTTCAGTGAACACCCATGATGCGTTAGCACCAGGGTAGAAGTATGAGTTGTGGTCGAACTGTAAAGTAGAGCTCCATTCGTTACGGCCGGTCATCTCAAGGAACAATTCCCTGCGGAAATTGAATTTGATATCTGTGTAAACGCCGTGGCTCCTTCTTTTGCTAATTGGGTTAAGAGCTGTGATAGGGCCTGCATTGTTACCCAGATAGTAGAAGTTAGGGATAACTAAACCGATAGATGGGTCAACTGTTGCCTGTAGGCCTTCGCTCTGAGTAATTGAAGCGTTATGGCCAGCAAGTACATTGATACCGAAATCTTTACCTAAGTCATGAGCGAAAGTAACCATAAGGTCATTGTTCATGGTGAAGAAGGTAGTGTTGTACTGAGAGAAACCGCCTTTATTGATGTAAGGAAGGCCTGCATAGAAAGCGTCAGCGCCTACTGCATTAGTAGTTGGTGTTTTGTAAGTAGACCTGTCGTCAGAAACGTCTAAGCCTAACCTGTCAACAACATTGAATGAACCTTTTTTGAAACCAAGGTTTACGTCGCCCATTAACCTGTCTGTTTTATTACGGTTGTCGTAATATTTTGCAGCCCAATATGGGTTTTTGTAGTAAGCACCATAGTAACCGTACCTTTCAACACCCAAAGTGTCATAGTACTGCATAGAGTAATATTTGTTTTCCAGGTCTTTCAGTTCCCAAATCGGAATGTCCCTTGCAGTCTGGTAAAGGTTGCTTAAAACTGAACCTGAACCCTGGCCACCTGATGAAGCACGTGAATAAGAGTTGATGTAGTTTACGTTAATGCTAGAGTAGAAAGCATTGCTTAACTGAGTGCTTGCATTAAAGCGAAGGCTGTATTTATTATAGAACGAATTAGGAACGATGCCCTGGCTGTTCAAAGAATTCAAAGAAAGGAAATAAGAACTTGCGTCGCTGCCACCAGATAAAGCAACATAGTTATTTAAGTTCTGGCCATGGTTAAAGAAACTCTTGATGTTGTTAGCCTGGTCAGAATATGGCTTTACTAATTGTTTGCCATCTATTACCTGGCCCCATGGGCGTAAAGCGTTGTCAAATGGTGCGCCCCAGCTAAAATTCTCGCGGCGGTCATCAGCTACACCTGCGTAGATGTTGCCCTGACCGTATTGATGTTGCAGGTTAGCATACTTTAAGATGTCAGACTGAGTGAAAGTAGCCTTATAAGTAATATCCAATTTACTTGCTTTGTTGCTGTTGTCGTGATGCCTTCCTTTCTTAGTAGTAATCATGATAGCGCCGAATGCACCCCTTTCGCCATATAACGCAGCGGCAGCAGGGCCTTCAAGTACAGTTATTGATTCAATTTCGTCTGGGTCAATATCGTTGCCGCTGTTACCGAAGTCAACGTCAGTTAATGCTAAAGTCGCATCAGAGCTTGCTAACCTACGGTCATAGTTGTTAGTGATAACACCATCAACAACCATTATCGCGTTATTGTTTTTACCAATTGATTTTTCACCACGAAGGATGATACGGCTAGAACCGCCCGGGCCACCTGTAGAACTGGTGATGTTAGCGCCAGCCACTTTACCTTGCAATGCTGAAACAACACTGGTATTGTTGCCAGCTGTCAGTTCGTCGCCGCTTACAGTTGTAGAGCTAAAGCCTACTTCGCGCTTTTCCCTTTTAATGCCTAATGCCGTAACTACAGCGCCTTCCAGCGTCTTAGCATTAGCTTTAAGCTTTACAGTAATTTCGCTCTGGCCACTATCTGTAACGTAAGCAAGGTTATAACCTAATGCCTGAATAACCAACTGGTGTTTGCCATCAGGGACATCCAAATTGAAATTTCCGTTTGCATCAGTAACAGTACCAGTTGTGGTACCTTTTACATAAACACCGGCGGCCTGGTAGCCTTTGCCGTTTTCATCTAATACCTTTCCTGCTATGTTATGCGTTTGAGCAAAAGCTCCGATGCTAACAGTAAGCAGTAATACAAATAGTAACAAAGTTCTTTTCATACTGTTTGTTTTTCTTTAAAAATTGCACTTGTAAGTAAGACCTATAAATAACTGCCTGCTCGGGCCTTCACGGGCCTTGTACAGTCAATTGGGGGGTGAATTTATATCAAGATATTGAATTAACAAAGCGTTCTTTGCATTTTTCTTAACATTAATGCAGTTTTTGCGGCTTTTACCTGAAATATGCTGCGGTTACCTTATCAACAACTTATCAACAGGCGAAAATTTGTCATTTTACATTGTCCTTCATTTTACTTTATTGGGCGTGGCACGAAGGACCTGAAACACGCTTTATTCAGCCTTTTTCCAGGCTACTTACGCCCCTTTTCCCGGCAAAAAAATGTTGCCCGTGTAGCTTAAAAATATCAACCGCCTATCTTTTTCTTCATTTCCATCATGTCCATCTCCAGGTCGGCCAGGCGGTGGTATACTTCGGCAGGCTCGGTAAAGTCGCTGCTTATTTTAAGGCGGCCATACCATACTTCATTAATGTCAGCCGGGTCTATTTCCAGGGTAGGGTATTCGTGGCGGTGGGCTATGGTATCGCTTTTCAGGTATAGTTTCCCTCTTTCTTTAAGGCGGTTTACTACCCTTTTCACTGCAACGCCGCCGCTATGCACTATGATATATACCCTGTTGTCGCGGATATCGTTCAGGTCTTCCACCCATTCGCCTATCAGGCGGTCGCCATGCAGTACATTAGGTGCCATTGACGGGCCTTCTACCTCAAACATCCTGTAGGTGGCGTTACTAAGCCCCGGCAAGCGGAAGGTAGGCAGCTGCTCCATAAACTCGGCATCGCCATAACCCAGCAGGTAGCCTGCACGGGCTTTTACGGGTACATATATGATATTGTCATTGCCCCTCTGGTCTACAGTAATTACTTGTGGCATACCGGTATATTTTCCTGCTTTATTGGCTTTGGGGCTAATAAAATTGGTACTTCCGTCGGCAGCCTTGATAATTAGTGCATCTACTTCCAGATTTTTTGACAATAAATCATCCAGCGAAATGCTAAAAAACTTGGCAATTGCGCAAAGCGTTTCCATATTAGGCTCGCTCACCCCCGCCTCGTAATTGGCCAGCGTGGTGCGCCCTATATTCAGCTCTGAGCTAAGCGCATCCTGCGTCTTGCCGTTTTTCTTCCTGAGGTATTTCAGGTTCGTTGCTAAGTTCATGTGTACAAAGGTAAAATTATTTTGACAATAAATTTGGAATTGTCAATTTAATTGGAATATATTTGTGGTAGAAATTGCTTTACTATTTACCGAAAATACAAACAACGGGCAATTTTTCCAAAAAACGTGTAAAACCAAACTATATGCATTATACCGTACCACAACAGATCAGCGATGCAAGGCACATAACCCGTGCGGCCGAGCAACAGATTATGAACAAAACGGGCATGAGGGTAACACTGGTGCTTTGCCCGGACTACCATACATCAAAAACCCCTGAGCAAATGCTTAAGGTGGTAGCTGCTGCGCTGGGCATGGACACAGCCTGCTACAAAGTGAAGTCGCGCGAAAGGGAATTTGTAGACCTGAGGTTTATCGCCGCATCCCTGCTCCGCTGCTTTTTCCCGGGTATTACGCTGCACGAAATTACTGTCCTGTTCGGGGGCCAGGACCACACTTCTATTATGAATGGTTTATCGCGCGCTGCAATGCTGCTGGCTTCGGGCGATGAAAAATTTACAAACAAATACGAAAACGCATTAAAATCGGTAAACAAATGGATAAGAAAAGAAGTATTGGAATTTGCATCAGCCATCAGCGCTTAGAAGCATTATCGGAGGTTTGTAGCTCTGTGTTAAGGAACCTTCGCCCTGTTGACGGCAACGGGCTGTTGCTGCGCGAATATATTCGTGGCCTGCAGCATAAACTATGGAGCATGGCGCGGGAAGCACAGGAAACATACGCGCTTTCGCTCACCAGTGACGAAGCTATGGCCTATAACCAGCTCTGGCAACTACAGGGCGTAAAAGATGATAAATATACTGCCATTATTATTGGTGCTATGTTTAACCACGCTACAAGCCTGGCTGCATAATAAGTACGGCAGGTTTTATAGAATGTGGAAATATTATAACACTTCCAACTTTAGATGTAATGGTTTAAAACCGAGAACCCGCCAACTTCGTTTATATAGATGTAACCACCTTTTATTAGCAATAAAACCGGATTAAAATGAAAAGCCCGAACAACCAGCCGCCAAGCCTTACAGTGCTATTCACCGGCAATGGAAGGAGAAAAGAAAGGGGAACCCGCAGGCAGCAAAAGCACGACCTGTTGATTACCTTCATGAACCAACTGCACCAGCCACCGGCAAAGCCGGTACGTGCCAAACCAGCATTTTTGAAGTCGCTGCTATCTATTTTCCTATAGGTGCTGCAGGCTGGCTTATACAAACGGTCATTGCCAATATATCCGGCCTTTACTACTTCAATGCCCGCTTATATTCCGTCAGGCACCTTTCCCTCGATGCTTTAATATCTACAATAGGCCTGTAGGAGAGCTGCTCAAATTCGGGTACCCATTTGCGGATGTATTTTAGTTGAGGGTCAAACTTTTCAGTTTGCAGCTGTGGGCTGAAAATTCGGAAGTAAGGTGCTGCGTCGCAGCCGCTGCCAGCCGCCCACTGCCACCCACCATTGTTGGCGGAAAGGTCGTAGTCCAGCAGCTTTTCGGCAAAATAGGCTTCGCCCCAGCGCCAGTCTATCAATAGGTTTTTGGTGAGGAAGCTGGCCACTATCATACGCACCCGGTTATGCATAAAGCCTGTGGTGTTTAGTTCCCGCATGCCTGCATCGACAATTGCAACACCGGTTTTACCGCCGCACCATAGCTCAAACTCTTTTTCGTTATTGCGCCACTGTATGTTATCGTATTCCTTCTTAAAGGCGCCTGCCACCACATGCGGGAAGTGCCACAGTATCATCATGTAAAATTCCCGCCATATCAGCTCATTCAGTAAGGTAGCGTTGAGTTGGCCTGCCTGGCCTGCCAACTGCCGTATGCTTACAGTACCGAACCGAAGGTGCAGGCTCAGCCGGGTAGTGCCTTTTATTGCCGGGAAATCGCGGGTGGTATTATAGGTGGCGGCAATGCCTTCGTTCAGTTGACCGGATGGTATGTCTATATCTGTTGGCTCAAAACCAATATCTTGTAGTGTTGGTAAAGCTATGGGCGCATTTTGCACAAAATTGTGTGCGTACTTTTCAACAGGGTATTGCTTCAGGTAAAATGGATTCAGTTTTTCCTTCCATTTTTTGCTGTAAGGGGTATAGACGGTGTATGGCGTACCATTATCCTTCATCACCTCACCTTTCTCAAATATTACCTGGTCTTTGTAAGTATGTAGTGGTATGCCATTTGTTGCCAGCAGTGCGCCTATCCCTGCATCCCGCTGTTGGGCATAGGGTTCATAGTCGTGGTTGGTATATACTGCCGCAAT
>CANBTK010000028.1 GCA_947372365.1 Flavipsychrobacter stenotrophus
GAAGCCTTTTTGTTTTTGGAGTGGGTTGACAAAACTAGCAAGCTGCTGTAAAATAATTGCGGTAAACAGTGCCACGTATAGGCGCAAAAGGGATAGCCGCAGGGATAGGTACAAAACTGTAGAGTCGCAATGCATTGCGACTCTACAATAGGTGGGCATAGCACAAAAGAGATTGCGGTAGGGGTAGGTACAAAACCGTAGAGTCGCAATGCATTGCGGCTCTACAATAGGCGGGCATAGCGCAATAGGGCTAGCGTAAGGATAGGTACAAAACCATGGACGCGCAATGCATTGCGCCCCTACTATTAACCCTGTTTTCAAACAAATGTTACTGGTTAAAATTCAAACCGCCTACCCCATCATTGCCCTGCAGGCCGCCTGTGTGGATGGCGAGGATTTTGTCGGTTGGGGCAAAGTGGCCGTTGGCAATGAGCTCACGGAGGCCATACATCATTTTGGATGTGTAGATGATATCGAGCGGGATTTTATTGGTGGCACTGAAGTCGTTCATGAACGTAATAAGCTCCGTGTTCCATTTGCCAAAGCCACCAAAATGCCAGTCATCAAAAAGTTGCCAGTTGCCTTCCTTGCCGGGGCTAAGGTGCGTAGCAATGTAGCTATTGAGGTATGTGCCCTGTTTCATAGGCACAAAGCCCATTAAGTGCTGGTTTGCGGGCAGGCTGTTACGAAGCCCGGCGAGTGTTGTGCCTGAACCTACCGAAACTGCTATGTGCGTGTAGGCTTCTTTTATAAACCTGTTAATAAGGCCCGCGCCTTTGCGGCCCGGCTCGTTGGCCCCGCCTTCGGGTATTATGAATATCTCATCGAAATGGTAAGCCAGTTCGTTTATCCATTCTTTGTCCTCTTTGCGGTTATAATCTTCTTTGGTAACAAATATGAGCTGCATGCCTTCCTGCTGGCAGGTTATGAGCGTAGGGGTAAGTTTATCGTACTTGCCCCTTACCACGCCTACACTGCCCAGCCCTGCCTTATTAGCCGCATATGCCGTGGCTATAAGGTGGTTGGAATAGCCGCCGCCAAAGGTGACTATTGTCCTGAAGTTATGGTCTTGCGCATACTTGATATTCAGGCGCAGTTTGTACCATTTGTTGCCCGATACTATGGGGTGCACAAGGTCCAGCCGCAGCATGTCCAGCGCAGCCACCTGGCTATTATACCATCCGGGCTGCAGTGGCTCTATTTTTACCAGGCTGTCATTAATTGTATCCATACTCACGCAGGTGGTTTTCATTATCCCGCCAGTGCGGCCTCACTTTTACAAACAGCTCCAGGTGCACCTTTTTCTGCAAAAATTCTTCTATTGATTTGCGGGAGTTTATACCCAGTTGCTTTATCATGCTGCCGCCCTTGCCCAGTAATATCATCTTCTGGGTTTCGCGGCTTACAATAATATCGGCCTTTATAACATTGAGCGTTGTTTTCTCTTCGAACGCCTGTATGAACACCGCGGCATGGTACGGTATTTCATCTTGGTATAAGGCATAAATTTGCTCCCGCACCAGCTCGCCCACAAAGAAGCGTTCATTCCTGTCGCTGATGCTGTCATCGGGGTAAAACGGTGGCGCCTCGGGCAGGTGCTTGAGTATAAGCGGCAGTATTTTATCGGTATGCTGCTTTGCCTTAGCCGAAATAGTGAGTATCTCCCAGCCCGGGTATTGTGCTGCGTATTCTGCTACCAAATCAGCAAGCACTACCTCCTGCGGCAGCTTATCTATTTTATTCAGCAGCAATATGGCTGGCACTTTAAGTTTAAGGGTATCCGTAACCGGAGTAAGGGTATCCAGCGGCTTGGTGATGTCGTGCATTATTATAGCTACATCGGCATCTTCAAGGGCGCTTTTTACATGCCCCATCATTTTCTCGTGCAGCTTGTAGCGGGTTTCTATAATACCGGGGGTGTCAGAAAAGACTATCTGGTAAGCCGGCTCGGTAAGTATGCCCAGTATGCGGTGGCGTGTTGTCTGTACTTTTGATGATGTAATTACCAGGCGCTCGCCCAGTAAAAGGTTGAGTAGTGTAGACTTTCCGGCATTTGGGGCGCCGAAAATATTTACAAACCCCGATTGGAATTTTGTTTGCATTTGCAACAAATTTATGACAATTGTTAATCACAGCAAAACATTACCAATAACCGCCAATTTACTATATATATAGCGATGGGGTAATGGCTGTAATTTTTAAGATGGCGTTGTTGCTGGCAGCACCCGGGCATTACTGGCAGGCAACGGCATAAAACGGTTGAAGAGCTTGCCTGTAAAAACACCTGTGCCCCACCCTATGAGCCCACCACAAACTACATCGAGCGGGTAATGCACGCCTACATAGACCTGGGCATATGATACCAGCAGGGCCCACAGTATTGCTACAGGCCACACCCACTTAAAGTACCTGCCCGTTGTAACTGCACTAAAAATACCTATAGAAAAATGGTTGGCGGCATGCGATGACGGAAAGCCATACTGCCCGCCACATGGCACCAGGCTATGTATAATACCTGTAAGGGCCGGGTTATTGCAAGGCCGCAACCGCTGGAAATGGGGCTTTAGCAAGGAGGCTGTAACCTGGTCGGATATAATAAAGGAAATAAGGAAACCCAGGCACCATAACCATCCCGTTTTGCGGTACCGCAAAGGCATTGCCAGCAACAGGAAAAAATAAAGTGGCGCCCAGAACCATTGGTTCCTCACAAAAGGCAGCACCACATCTAGCAGCACATTGTGCCACTGGTAATTGAGGTAGTACCAGGCAATGTGGTCGTAGTACAATATGGTATCCAGTATGCTTTGGGGCATTATTTCTTTTTAAAAACCATAATCATCCTCGGCGAGCCAGCTTCGTCATATGGATTCAGTTTATAATCGCCGAACGTGCTTTGCAGCTCGAAACCCGCATTGTTAAAAATCGCCACAAAGTCGCTTACCGAAAATATAGCAACGCTTTCGGTGTAGTGCCGTTCCTTGCCATCGGCATCAACAAAGCTAATATCTTTAAGTATGTGGCTGCGCTCTACCTTTTTGTTTATTTTAAATTTGTAACTACCGCGTTCTATAACGCTGGCTTCCACCATATTGCTTTTTACGTAGTCACCGTTAAGGTAGTCTATCACCAGCAAGCCCCCGGGCCTTAGGCCAGCGGCAAATGATTTTGCGGCCAGCTTGTGGTCACGGTCGTACTTAAAGTAGCCGAAACTGGTAAAGAAATTAAATGCGTAATCAAAATAGTTGATATAAAATGGCAGGCGCATATCCTGCACGAAAAAATTCAGGTTTTCTTGCTCATAAGCTTTTGCAGCCTCAATGCTGGCATGGCTTATATCAATACCCACCACATCGAACCCATGCTCAGCCAGCTGTTTGGCATGCCGGCCTTCGCCGCAGGCTATGTCCAGCATTTTACAGCCTGCTATAGGCTTAAGGTAGCATAAAAGGCTTTCTATAAATTCTTGCGCCTCCTGGTCATCCCTATCCTGGTATAATATCTTGTAGAAGGGGGAGCCAAACCAATTTTCATACCAATCCATAGTAAAGTAATATGCCGTTTTTTAGTAAAATGCCCGGGGTTAACCAGCAGGCAAATAAATGCATCACCGCACAAAGGTAAACACGCTGGGTTACACTGTGATTGATAACTTGTTGCAAAATTCACAAATACCATTTAAAATCCACAACACGCTAGCAAAATTACGGTATATTTGCTGCCCAAATTAGAATATGAATTTCAGGCATTTTATAGTCAAATACCGTATCCCGGTAGCAGTTGCGCTAATAGCACTTGGTTTTTTATGTGGTTTTAAAGTTTCGCATGGCTGGTGGATAGCCTGGCTTCCTTTCCTGGTAGGCATTTTAATGATAGTAGCTTATTTCCTGCTAGGCCCAATGACCCTTATACAGGGCTATATGGAAAGCGGCGACATGGAAGGCGCTCAAAAATTGCTGGAACAAATTAAATTCCCTAACCTGCTTTACAAGCCTATACGCTCCTCTTACTACATGCTGCAGTCTAACTTCTCCAGCATGGGCGATGACCTGGATAAAGCGGAGGCGCAACTGAGGAAGGGCCTGGAAAGCGGCCTGCCGGAAAAAGAATTTGAAGGCACTGCTTACCTTCAGCTTGGGGCAATTGCCATGAAGAAAGGTAATACTAAGGAAGCTTATGAGCACCTGCGCAAATCGGTACAGATAGGCCTGCCTGACAAAGACAATGAGGCAACTGCATACATGCAGCTATCCAGCATCTGCATACAGCGCCGCGACTTCCGCAACGCAAAAATTTACTTTAATAAAGCTAAAAACTGCAAAGCCACCAACCCACAGGTAGCCGCGCAGATAAAGGAAATGGCTACTTATATTGCACGGATACCGGGCTAGTAGCCCTATATATTATTCTGGAAATCCATCACGCAAGTGGTGGATTTTTTGTTTTAGGGTGGGGCCAAACTGTGTGCTATACGCAAAGCATTCCGCTATTTCTTACCCTTACTTAACACTCCTATCGCTGCCTTCATTGCGCCACTGTGGCTATCGGCAATAATGTGTGGCATAAAATCTTCGCGGGGCTGGCCGTTAATATGCTGTAGCTGCACACAGGGGAAAGAGAATGGTATTTTTTCCTCCGGGGTTTCAAATGAATAGATTTCGCCCAGCAGGCCTGCCATTTGCGAACCCACAATTGTAGCCCGCTTCATGGCATCAAAACCAATGGCTATACCCTCGCCCATGCTGCCAGTCCAGTAGCCCACCAATACTACCAGTGGCTTTTTATAGGTTTTGAGCCGTGGTGCCACTAATTCTATCGCCGCACGCCTTACGCCTGTTTCCTTTTCCTCGGGTGTATAAATATGCTTCTGGTAAGGCAATTCTTTATCTATAAAACGCCCCATCATAGCCTTGGCAATAAAGGCGCTGCCGCCACTGGGGGTTTCACTAAGGTCAAATATAAGGCCGTCCGTATCCATCAGGCTATCCAGCGCCATGTCAAAAGCCTTAATCAACCCTGAATTACCCAGCGAGTTGTTAACCTTTATATAGCCTATATTGCCGGGAAGGCGCTTCGCATCCAGCGGGGTGTGGTAGTTAGTGTCGGTTTTGTTCGGGGTCTTATCGGGCTGGTATTCCTGGTATTGGCCATTAGCCGCAATAGCTATGTTGCGCTTAATGTTATGCGTGCCTGCCAGCAGCATATTGGCAGCATACTCGTACATATCCTTATTTAACACAGCCACCGATTTCGGGAGGAACCTCTGTATGGCATCTTCTATGGGCATGCCGTTATATTTGGCTACGACCATGCCTGTTTTCAGGCCGCATAAACCAGCATTGAAGCCTTCCCTTATTTCCGTAATAACAAACTTTTTGCCTTTATACGACACTTTTAAGTCGGCGCCAGTGGGTATCAGCCTGTTCGATGAATTGTCGTTCCTGTTCAGGAATACATGCCCGTTGTGCAGCTCGTTGTTGATGGACTCCAGCACATGCATGAATGCATTGCCGCTGCTAACAGTGTCTATTACAGGCTGGTAAATGGCTTTTACTTTATCCCAATTAGTATGCTGCCTTTCGAAATAAGCGAAGTTATCGTTAACAGTTTGCCAGTAGTAGGCAAAATCTTTCTGGTATTTTGATTGGCCTAAAGCTACACCAGCAAAAAAGGGAAGGAGTATAGTTAAAAATGCCTTACGCATGTTTTTTAGGCGAAAATAGCCCAAAGAAAAGTTGCCGCAGCTATGCCCCTTTAGCTTTTTAATTTACATATGCATACCAACATGAAAGTTGGGCATTTGTAACCAATGCAGCAAAAATGAATGGACCTAATTCGTAAGGGCTGGCTGAGCCCTGTTGCCCGCTACGGTAAATATAAATGTAGACCCCTGGCCAACTGTAGAAACAACTGAAATTTCACCGCCTATTTTCCCTACCAGCCTTTTCACTACTGATAAGCCTATGCCAGCGCCTTCCTTTTTGCCATTGCTTTGTTTCAGCCTTTCGAAAAGGTCAAACATTTTTGACTGTTCGCCTTCGGATATGCCGGGGCCATTATCTTTAACACTAAAGGTAAAAATGCCTTTAGCTTCGGTAAAGGTAATGTCAACCATGCCATCTTCCTTGTCGTTATATTTTATTGCATTACTGATTAGGTTAAGCAACACTTGTGTCAATGCAATGCGGGAGGTAAATATTTTCCTGGCTTCTTGCTGCCAGGTTACTTTAAACCCTTTCGGTAAGCTAAGAAGGCTAACAATCTCCTTAATAAGGCCAGGGATAATAATCGCTTCTTTCTTATCAACCAGCAATTGCGATGATTTGGAATATTCGAGGATGCCGTCAATAATATGGGATAGCTGGAATGCTGATGTATTAATGAGTTCCAGGTATTCTTTCGCATCCTCTGGGAGTGTATCCCCTGCAATATCGTCAATAAGGTAGGCCAGCGACACTATATTGCCCAACGGGCTTTTAAGGTCATGCGATGCCATGTAGGCAAACTTCTCAAGGTCTTCGTAAGCCCTCTTTAGTTCTATTTGTTTTTCGCTAAGCTGGTTCAGAGTGCGTTTCAGCTCCAGCAGCGCCACAATTTGCCGGCCCAGCGATTGCAGGGTTTTGAGTTGCTCTGCGTTCAGGTTATTAGGCTTGTGGTCTATTACACAAAGGGCACCCAGCACAAAACCCTGTGGGTTTACTAACGGGATACCACCATAAAAAGCAACATACGGCTCCCCGGTTACTAAAGCGTTATCAGCGAAACGCTCGTCTTTAGATGAATCAGGGACAATAAATGGCTGCTCGGCATCAAGTATAGTGTACCCGCAAAATGCTTGCTCCCTTGGGGTTTCTCCAACGTCCAGCCCGTATTTTGACTTGAACCATTGCCTGTTTTGGTCAAGCAAAGTAACCAGTGATATAGGCATACCACACACGTGCGAGGCAATACGGGTAATATCGTCAAACTCAACCTCCGGAAGCGTATCAAGTATGTTATACTCTTCCAGTGCATTCAATCTTTCTGTTTCATTAACAGGTAATGGAGCCGCTATCATGTATCAGTATCTGGTTAGTGAGTATGGTACTGCAACAAAAGTAAGGATTGATTCCGTAAAGTAGCTTTAAAATTAGCCACACATAACAAGCTCAATTTTATACTTACGCATTGTTTGCGTTTTAAGTTTTGCCTCGTATATTTGCAATCCCTCAATGCGGCGATGGCGAAACTGGTAGACGCACTACTTTGAGGTGGTAGCGCCTGTCATGGGCGTGGGAGTTCGAATCTCCTTTGCCGCACTTGTTAAAGAGCGAAGTTTGTAGAGCGTTAAGCGCTCGGCAACTTCGCTTTTTTAATTTTTGTAATGCCTAGTCCTCGGCAAGGCCAAAATCATCGCCCCTCATGGCATTTAGCATCTCTTCGCTCCGCAACTTTACCCTCTCGCTACCCCTCCATCAAATCCCTTATAACAACTGAAGCTACGGTAGCGCCGAAAGTAGCAGGCAGGTAAGAGATAGTACCGTAGGCCGACTTTTTGAAGTTACTGCCATCGGTAAGCATCAACGACTCCCTGACGGGCTCTTCGGGGGAAAAAACGACTTTGATGCCCTTGCTTATGCCATCGCCCTTTAACTGCTTGCGTATCTGCTGGGCAAAAGGGCACATGTATGTTTTGGAAATATCAGCTACTTTCAGTTGGGTCGGGTCCAGCTTGGCGCCAGCACCCATGGAGCTTACCAGCTTTACACCTTTGGCATAAGCAGCTTTAATAAACGTAAGTTTGGGTGTAAGGCTGTCAATAGCGTCTACAACATAGTCAAGGTTGCATTCCAGCAGCGCTTCCACCCTGCCCGGCATTATAAACTCTTTAATCACATGCAGCTTCAGCTCAGGGTTTATGGCCATAAGGCGGTCAGCCATAATCTCGGCTTTGCTCTGCCCGTGGGTTGTAGCCAGCGCTGGCAATTGCCGGTTCCTGTTGCTGGGGTCTACAACGTCGCCATCAACAATAGTCATCTCCCCTACGCCTGCGCGGCAAATAAATTCGGCAGCAAAGGAACCCACGCCGCCCATGCCTACCACCATTACATGGGCATTCATCAGTTTGCTTAGTTTCTCTTTGCCTATAAGTAATTCAGTGCGCGAAAGCCAGGCAGTATCTACCATCATATACCGAAAACGTTTTTAAAATTCTTGCTTACCTGCAAAATAATCGCTTCTTCGTTTGTTTTCCTCATTTCCGCCGCCTTTTTATAAATATCCTTTATAGAAATGCCCGCGTCATCGGTTTCAAAGAAAAAACGCATTGCATCCATATCGCGAAAGGCATCTGATAAACCATCACCTGCATTCAGCAGTGCTTTGCCAAAAGACAGGTAGTACCCACTTACCAACAGCCTGGCTGCTATAGCGGCATTCCGGTTGTAGCCATGTATAATTACAGGCACTGTAGGTGGCTGGTGCTTCAACACCTCCAGCAGCTCGTTATATGCCTTTACGCAATGTATGATGAGCGGTTTACCAATACTGTTGGCCAGTCGCACCTGCCAGATAAAGGCATCCACCTGCAGTTGCCATGGCGTAACACAAACCTTATCAAGCCCGCATTCGCCTATAGCCAAAACATTACCTGCCGCTGCGAGCCGGTTAACTACTTCAAAATCCTGCACGGCGTTTTCAAGGTGCCAGGGGTGCAGCCCTATTGAGCAATAGTTACCGCTAGCTACTACCTGCTCAAAATTATCATACACACTCTCTATGGACAGGCTTTGCCCGCCTTCATCATCCCGTAAATGCGTATGAATATTATAATACCTGAGCATAGCTAACCTACTTAATGCAAATGTAGCACGCCAGGCAATACCAATTTGAAGGCTAGCCTCTAAAACGGATTAATTGCACCACATTAGCCGCAGATAAAGGCGGTTGCATATTGCGGCAATACGTACCTTTGCACCATTACCAACTAGATATATGGCTAATTACAGCAATTTCCGCGCTATGCGGTCAATGATAAAAGCAAGTTTACAAGCAATACTACGAAGCCCATCAGCCATTGTCTTTACTATCGCATTCCCATTAATTTTCATCCTCGTATTCGGCTTTCTGGGCAACGAAACGCACTTTACTATTAAAGTTGCCTCCGCACCGGGCAGCGATACCACAAGCCCGCTTTACCAGGTGCTGCGCCACGTTGATGCGCTGAAATGGGTTGCCACTAAAGATGCTGCTGGCATAAAGAAGCTGCTGCAACAAGGCGATATCGTAGCAACTATAGATATCAAAAAACTGCCAGAAGGCCAAAAACCTGAATACGCTATATTACTGGATGCTGCATCAAGCGAGATGAACAAAGCCAAACAACTGGAAGCGCTCATCAACAATATTGTGCAGATGCAGGACCCTGAAATAAGCAAGCGGCTATCGGAAATTGTAACCACTAAGCTAAAAGTATCGGAAGTAAGGGAATATAAATCTATTGACTTCATCCTACCTGGCCAGCTCAGCTTCTCTTTGCTGGCATCGGGCGTTTTTGGCACAGCTTTCGTTTTCTTTAACCTGAGGCAGACATTAGTACTTAAGCGCTTTTTTGCCACCCCTGTGCGCCGCGAAACCATAGTGCTGAGCGAGGGTATATCGCGCATGCTGTTCCAGATTTTAGGTTCCATTATCATTATTACGCTCGGGCACTTTGCATTTGGCTTTACATTAGCCAATGGCATCTATACATTTATCAATATGTTACTGGTGTGTGCACTGGGCTTATTGGTATTTATGGGCTTTGGCTTTATCATTAGCTCGGTTGCCAAAAGCGAGTCGGCAATACCGCCGTTCTCCAATCTTATCACCCTCCCCCAGTTTTTGCTGGCGGGTACTTTCTTTTCAATTGACAACTTCCCTAAATGGTTACAACCGTTTTGCAGGGTGCTGCCACTCACCTACCTCAATGATGCCCTGCGCCGTATCTCCTTCGATGGTGCCAGCCTTTGGGATGTGCGGATTGACCTGCTGATACTTATAATTTGGGGGATTATTATTTATGGCCTTGCCAGCAGGCTATTTAAGTGGGAATAAATATCGCCTAAACAATTAACAGTCAATATAATACACGTTCCGGCATTAAATAGGTTTATGCCCTTTGGGTACAACTAGTCATTAAAAAGCGAGCGTCTCCTCCGCCATTATTAAAGGGCATTTCATTTATCCCTAACAATAAGCTGTGTATTACCCCTCTATGCGGCACCGGGGAAACCGCTCGTCCGATAGGGAAAAGAATCTATAGTAGAGCCGCAATACCTTGCAGCTCACGCAATAAGGGTATATATGAACATGGGCTACTGAAAAAAAACCACCCACCGTAGAGCCGCAATATTTTGCGGCTCCACACAACACTGGGAGGTATAAACATTGGTTGTAGAATAAAGCCCGTCCACTATAGAGCCGCAATATTTGGCAGCTCTGCAAAACACACCGGTATGCCAGAACATTGATTGTAGAAAAACCGCTCGTCCACGGTGGAGCCGCAAGATATTGCGGCTCTACTACGCGGGCATTACTAATGCCACACATTGCAAGGCCATAGCACAGCCCTCGATGCCCTCCCATCCAATCTTCTACACCAACGGACCAATGGTTTACAATACCGCTACACTAGCCATAAGGATTGCCACAAATGACTTGAATTGGTGGCGGATTCAGCTAAAGGATTTCATTCATTGCCATTCCGACACACCGATGGCTATGTGGGTGGCAAAACT
>CANBTK010000029.1 GCA_947372365.1 Flavipsychrobacter stenotrophus
CACCGTTAACCCAGTGCCAAGTGCCGGTACTTTAAGCGGCCCATCATCAGTATGCGAAGGTGCTACAATTACACTTTCGTCAAGTGTTACCGGCGGCTCATGGAGCGCATCTAACGGCAACGCTACCTTGTTTGGCGCGGCTGTTTCAGGCGTTACCCCGGGTATTGATACTATCTATTATGCAGTAACCAATATGTGTGGTACTGCTACGGCATCGCGCAGCATCACCATCAACCCTCTGCCAACGGCAGGTACGGTTACCAGCTCTACCACATCAGTTTGCGTTGGCAGCAGCATTACCTATGCCGATGCAGTAGCTGGTGGCACCTGGAGCAGCGGCTCAACAGTTATAGCAACAGTGAGCACTACAGGTGTGGTATATGGAAGGTCAGCAGGCACCACTTTCATTTATTATGCGGTAACCAACGGTTGCGGCACAAGGACTGCATCGCTCGCAGTTACCGTAAACCCGGTTCCTGCTGGAGGTACTATTACTGGCCCTGCGGGCGTTTGCCTTGGCTCGTCAACTGTATTGGCTGATGCCAGCGGCACTGCTGGCGGCTCATGGGCCAGCTCTAACACTACCGTTGCATCGGTTGATGCAAGCGGCAACGTTTACGGCAATACAATAGGCACCGCTACAATATCCTATATAGTTACTACCGCAAGTTGCGGTTCAGCTTTCGCCACTGCAGGCATCACAGTTAACCCAATACCTTATGCGGGCTCTATAAGCGGCCCTACTTCGGTTTGCCGCCTAGCCAACATTACACTTGTTGATATAGGCGGCTCGGCTGGCGGCGCATGGTCCAGCTCCACAACCAGTGTAGCTACCGTAGTACCTGGCACAGGTGTTGTTTACGGCCTTTCAGTTGGTACTACAATCATTTCTTATACAGCATCAACAGTATCATGCGGCACATTGAGCGCTACTTACAGCGTAACAGTTAACGCATTGCCTGTAGCAGGTGCTATTACCGGCCCTACTGTAGTTTGCGCTACTTCTTCCATTACCCTTGCCGATGCCACCGGCACACCGGGCGGCAACTGGACAAGCGCTAATGCTGCGGTTGCTACAGTAAGCAGCACAGGCGTTGTAACAGGCGTAGCGGCAGGTGCCGTAAACATCAGCTATACCGGCGTAACAGCAACCTGTGGTTCCGCTTCTACATCGGCTACTATTACCGTGAACCCACTACCTGATGCTGGTACCATTACGGGCCCTACCAGCCTTTGCCCTTCTACTACCATTACACTGGCCGATGCGGCAAGTGGCGGCACATGGGTATCTACAAACGTACATACATCGCATTCAGGTGGTACTATTGCTGGCATTACACCGGGTATTGATACTATTGGCTACAGCGTAACCAATAGCTGTGGCACAGCCGTTGCAAGGGTTGTTGTTACAGTAGACCCTGTGCCAACAGGCGGTACTATTACCGGGCCTACATCGGTTTGTACCGGCAGCTCAGCTACACTGTCAAGTACATCGGCCGGTGGCACCTGGACAACAAGCTCGGGCGTAGCAACTGTTTCAGGTACTGGTGTTATCACAGGCTTGTCTTCCGGCTCTGTAATCACTACTTATACAGTTACCAATACCTGCGGCTCAGCTTTTGTAACCCGCAGCTTCACAGTTAACCCAATTGTAACGCCATCGGTATCTATGAGCATTGCCCCCGGCACTAATGTGTGCGTAGGCGATGTAGTAACCTTTACTGCTGTGCCTGTGAGCGGCGGTTCTACCCCAATATACACCTGGAGGAACTTCGGTGCTTATATTGGCTCTGGCCCGTCTTACACCTACTCACCATCAAGTGGCGATGCAATATCCTGCGAGATGGTAAGCAACGGTGCCTGCATCAGCACCAGCACTGTTGTATCGGCAACAAGCGTTATGACAGTAAACCCTGTTACCACGCCAACCATTACCATTAACTGCGCTACCGGCGACACTGCGTTTAACGGCCAGATAGTGAACTTTACTGCTAATGCCGTGAATGGCGGCACATCACCTGCCTTCCAGTGGTATGTAGATGGTGGCATGATAGCGGGAGCTACTAATGCTACTTATTCACAGCCTTTCTTTAGCAGCAAAACTGTTTATTGCGAATTAACCAGCAGTTCGCCATGCGCAACTGCACATACTGTTATGAGCAACCTGTGGAGCATTAATATCAAGGGCCTTGGCGTTCAGCAGGTGAAAAGCAGTATCAGCTCCTTTACATTGTTCCCTAACCCAACTAACGGAAGCTTTACGATTACTGCTGAAGCCACCGAAGAGGTGCTTTTCGAAGTACTGGATATGCCGGGCAAACTGGTTTATAAAGGCTCCGCAATGCCACAGCAAGGCTTAATCAGGCAGCAGGTAACATTGGGCAATGATATAGCCCCCGGGCAGTATATCCTGAAAGTGCAAACACAGAATGGCGCTGAGTATGTACACTTCGTAAAACAATAAAAGCTTAGGATAAATAAAAAAATGAGGCAACCTAAATTGGTTGCCTCATTTTTTTTGCCATTTAGTACAAAAGGGAATTGTAGTTATTACAGCCGGTTATATGGTATAATTCACGCCTAAAATCGGTAGGGCTTGTACTGGCTTTGCGCCTTCCCTTTGGGCGTCTTTGCGCTCTTCGCGTTACAGCCCTTATCGCGTAGTTTGTTGTCTAAAAACTGATTAGGCATTTGAATTGCCAAGGCTTTTAATTTTAAAAATATTGTTGTCCGGCAAAAAAATAGAGGTTTCGTGTTTAAGCAGATTTCTGTTTAAAAAGCTAATGAAAGCCGCCGCGATAGCGGACATTAGAGTCAAAAGCTTCAACAACATGCGCAGCTGAGCTCCTTTTGCCTGCGGAGCGATTGGCAAAAGTGGCGTTTTTCTTGCTCCTCCGCTAAAGCTTCGGCGGTATGCGGTTGCTACTTTTTCGCCAGAAAAAAAGAACGGCGTAAGCCCTCATTGAGGCCCTTGAAAAATAAAAGATAGCGAAATAAATTAGTGGAGACGCGATTACATCAACCAATAAAGCAGCCTGCCCCTAATGCGAATTACGCCAAAAGCATTGCCAGTATTGCTTTTTGAAAGGTACAAGTTTCTTTTGTCGGGCAACAATATTTTAAAAAATCATACATTTTATACGGAAAACAGCAGTTTAGTTGAACCCTAATTATTACCACCTTGATGAACCCGGAGCCACAGCGATGCTTGTTGCCTTTGCCTGAAAATATTGGGCATATTGTACCAACAAAAAGAGGCAACCAGCTTCAATGCGGTTGCCTCTTTTTATCGTTACCGGGCTACATTATTTAGCTCCGTCAGCTTCTTTACGTGGGTTGCGGGATAATACCTCGTCCACCATGCCATATTCTTTGGCTTCCTGTGCAGTCATCCAGTAGTCACGGTCACTGTCCTTCTCTACTTTATCAAATGGCTGGTTGCTATGGTAAGCAATTATTTCATAAAGTTCTTTCTTCAGCTTGCCTATTTCGCGGGCTGTTATTTCTATGTCGCTCGCCTGCCCTTCAGCACCGCCCATTGGCTGGTGTATCATCACACGGCTGTGCTTCAGCGCTGTACGCTTGCCCTTGCTGCCTGCGCACATCAGTACTGCTGCCATTGATGCTGCTATGCCGGTGCATATAGTGCTCACATCAGGGGTAATAATCTGCATAGTATCATAAATGCCTAAGCCTGCATAAACGCTGCCGCCGGGGCTATTCAGGTACATCTGTATATCCCTGTTGCGGTCGGTGCTTTCCAGGAACAATAACTGTGCGGTAACAATATTAGCTACATAGTCATTGATGCCTTCCCCCAGAAAAATGATACGGTCCATCATAAGGCGAGAAAACACGTCCATTGATGCTACGTTCATCGGGCGTTCTTCTATTATGTATGGCGTTAAGTTAGATGGGAGCTTGGTAAGTGCAGAAGCATAACTGTCTACGGTTAAACTACTAATGCCACGATGCTTGATGGCATATTTGCGAAATTCGTTTTGGTTCATAAAAGCTTTGTTTGTATAGTTTATTGTTGTTGCAATTTTTAATCCATGCTAAATATAGTGCCATTTCGGCACAAAAAAAATCCTGCTAATCGGCAATTTGGCAAGCGGACTGACTATAAGCAGGCATCACGGCAAAAAAGCTGCGCAAATAGGCTCTTGTTTGTACAGGTATAGCTCTGTCCACTTTGGCCTGTGCGCCCGTAGGGCTCCCGCATATTTATAACGGGCAAAACCCTGGTACCCCCCCCCATTTACCATGTCAAAATTAGCCCCTTACACATGGCTATATACTGTTATGTAATATTTAATACGCCACAAAGTATCATTTGTCAATTATCTATTTTATTTTTATGGTGTTTAACTTTCTGATTTATTTGTGGATATTAACTGAAGCTGTGTATGGTAAATAACCTGGAAACCCCAATAAAAGCCCTTATTGTTGATGACGAGAACAAGGCTTGCACGAACCTTGAAAGTATGTTGCTCAGTTATACCGGCCCGGGGCTGGAGGTTGTAGGCTTTGCCCACGACACTATAGAAGCTGAGGCACAAATAAAGCGGCTTGCACCCGACATTGTTTTCCTGGATATACACATGCCGCATGGCAATGTATTTACCATGCTCGAAAAACTGTCCCCGCTATCATTCGAGGTCATTTTCGTTACGGCATTCGATGAGTATGCGGTAAAGGCGTTCCGGCTCAATGCCCTGCACTATATACTGAAGCCAATAAGCATTGCCGAGCTGCTTAATGCAGTTAACAAGCTAAAAGAGAAGATTGGCTATAAACGGTTTATGGCTAAAGTAGCCCCGTCTTTTGCCGAAATAAACGAGCAGGTAAATAACAAACAACAATCGCCCAATATCACTTTTAAGGGAGCCAGCAGCGTAGAAATTGTAAGCTTCAGGGATATCTTTTTTATTGAAGCCCAAAGCAGCTACTCCAGGATATTGTTTACAAAAGACAAGCAGGTAAAGGAACTAACGATGAGCAACCCGCTATCGGAATACGAGGAAATACTGCCTGTTGAGATGTTCTTCAGGATTCATAAATCTTACCTCGTAAACTGTAGCCACATAAAGTGCGTTGAAAATAAAGATGCCCATTTCCTGGTGCTTAACAACGATACCGAGTTACCCATAAGCCGCAGGCGCTACGGGCCTTTGCTGGAATTCCTGCGGGCCAATAAATACCATTATGTTTAGGCTGCGAAGCGCTGCCGCCATTTTCTGTTTACTTATATGCCTCGCCGCCGGGGCTTATGGGCAAAGTTTCCCTATGCTAAACTACAGCACCAAGGACGGGCTGCCCAGTAATACAATTTACGAGATCTACCGCGACAGTAAAGGCTTCCTTTGGTTTGCCACAGATAAAGGCATAGCCAAGTATAACGGCATCCAGTTTGAAACGTTTACTACCAACAACGGCTTGCCCGATAACGAAGTATTTTTCTTTCAGGAAGACAAGTACGGAAGGCTTTGGCTGGCCTCATACAACGGCGAGCTTTGCTACTACCAGGATGGCATTTTCCATAACGCAGCTAACACGCCATTTTTAAAAACAAAGTTTAAGGCCCCTTTTATACAAAACATTGTACCCCTTGCCGATAGCAGTGTTTTTATACACTTCACCAACCAAAGCACCTTTTTAAACATAACAAAGAGCAAATGCGCGCCCATCAGCATCAAAGGGTTCCCACCCTACTTTAACCTGATTGCAGTTGAGGCCCTGCCTGATTCTGGCTTCAAACTGAGCTACAATGCCAGCACTGCTTACGTTAATAAAAAGCACGAAATTGTAAAGAACACCACGAATGCCGGCCAGCCGCTTACCCGGCTATTTGCCCAAAATATCTTCTACCTTTTTAACGATAGCTTTATATACGCTGGCACCAATAGGGTAATAGGGCAATTCAGGCCCCATTTCTTCGATAAATACAGCCTTCACCGTATCTATTCCGATGGCACCAACATGTTTTTGGGCACCAATAATTCGCTCATTATCAACGATAGTATTGAAATACTAAAAGGCAATAAGGTATCGTCAATAACTCAGGATAGCAGGGGCAACTATTGGGCATCAACAGTAGGGAATGGGGTTTTTGTCATCAAAAAAAATTTCCTGGATACCAAATACCTCCCCAACTTATATGACGGCGCTGTTATCTATGCCTTTGCTCACAAAAACCAACTCTTTTTCAGCACAGCAAAACACCTTTACCACCTTGAAGGAGGGCAGGCAAAAATAATAATGGACTATTCTGGCTATGAAATGTTGCCCAAAAGTGTCATCCCCGAGCCTGTACTGCTTATTGATACCGGATTCAGGTTCTTTCGCTTCTCTGCCCGGGAAGCTGTTGTAGTGGAAAATTTACTGGCAAAGAAGAAAAAAGTATCTACCTACCACTATACCCAATGCCTTTTAAAATCGCTGGTAGTTGTAGGCGATGACGTTTACATAAAAGGTATGGGCGACATCCTTAAGCTTAATCTTGGGCAGCCTTCAGGCTCAGAAAATGAAGCCATACCCCAGATTTGCCATACCAATAACAGGGAACGGGTTTTCGGTATGGACAAGGCTGCTGATGGTACTGTATGGTATTCTACGGTCAGCGGCGTTTACAAAATACAAAACAACCACGAGCAGCTACAGCCGCAGTTTAAAAAATACCCCATCAAGCATTTCCGGTTTTTTGGCCCCTACATGCTGGGGTACACGCACAGCAACCAACTTCTCTTATGTACCAGGTTTAACGATAGCCTTGTAGTTGACTCTATCCCTTCGCAAAACTGCATCTGGGACAGGTTCTATCCACTTGGTGGCAACCATATACTCATAAGCACTAACAACCTTTACCGCCTGCTTACAATAAACCCTGCGGGTGCAGGGGCCAAATTTTCAGTTTCAATAGTTGAGGCGCCGTTTATCCCTCTTCAGGCCGATTGTGTATGTGCGGATAGCAATAACTGTTTTTTCTTTAAAAACGAGTCAATAACTTCTATTGATATCAAGAGTATTTTCAGCAAACCCATGCCGCCTTCTGTTATGTTTAAAACACTTAAAGCAGGGGCTAAAGAATACCGGATAGGCAGCGAAGTGGAATTAAAGTACTACGAGTCCAGGGAAATTGCTATTTCATTCTCTACACTTTCGTTCAGTGGCAAAAATGTCTTTTACCAGTATTCTATTTCTAAAGGCCCCGAAGACAACTGGCGCGATATTGTAGGCGATATCAACCTAGCCCAGGTAGGTTATGGTACTTACCAGGTAAAAATAAGGGCAAGGAGCTATTCCAGCGACAATTGCACACCTGTCGCGTTTACACTGCACATTGTGCGCCCGTATTGGGCTACGTGGTGGTTCATTACTTTGCTTTTTTGTATTGTAATAGCCACCATAGCCTTATCAGTACGCTACCGTATAGCGATGTTGCTGCATAGGAAAGAAAAGCAGCACACATCTGAAGTGCGGTTCATAAAATCGGAATTCAAGTCGCTCAATGCCCTCATGAACCCGCATTTTATTTTTAATACGCTCAATAACGTGCAATACCTCATCAATAAAAACGATAAGCTGGCTGCTAACGAATACCTAAGGGTTTTTGCCGACCTCATACGCCAGAACATGCACAACGTGTCTAAAGAACTCATTCCGCTACAGGAAGAGCTGAGCCTGGTGCGCAACTACCTGCTGCTGGAAAAGCTGAGGTTCGAGGACAAACTCAACTATAGCATTGAAATTGATAACGATATAGACCTTTCTGAAGTTTTTGTCCCTCCTTTACTGGTGCAGCCACTTGTGGAAAACTCCATAAAACACGGCATCCTGCACCTCAAGTCTTCCGATGGTTTTGTATCTATCCAGGTTTATGACAGCAGCAACATCCTGTATATCAAAGTAAAGGACAACGGGGTAGGCATGAGCTTTAAGCATAACACCCCATCGGGCGAGCATGAATCATATGGCCTTGACAATATCAGGAAGCGCATAGAGCAGCTTAGTGTTATACTGAATAAACAATTGTCCTTTCATATCAGCGAGGAAAAAAGCGAAGAAGGCCTTTTGTTGTGGACCGTAGTTACCATAAGCCTGCCTCTCAATTAGCCACGGCTGCAACCTTTGCAGCAAACCCGGAATTATTTCGGGCAGGTATAATTGAAATAAAAACATTTTCCCATTTTAGTTATCTTTGCTACATGCAAATACTTGACGGCACACTCGTATCAGCTCATATTAAGGAGCAAATAAAACAGGATGTAATTGACTGGCAGGCACAAGGTGGCAAAAAGCCACACCTGGCAGCTATACTGGTGGGCAATAACCCCGCCAGCGAAGCCTATGTAGGCCACAAAGTAAAAAGCTGTGCCGAACTTGGATTTGAGTCGACGCTGCTCCGTTTTGACCCATCCATAACTGAGGCTGAGCTGATTGCAGAAGTTAACAAGCTGAATAATAACGAAGACGTAGATGGCATATTAGTACAATTGCCTTTACCTGGCCATATTTCAGGCGACTCGGTTATCAATGCCATTGACCCATCGAAAGATGTAGATGGCTTCCACCCTATATCGCAGGGCAAAATGATGCTGGGCCAGCCTACGTTTTTACCCGCTACGCCATATGGCATCATGCTGTTGCTGGAGCACTATAATATTGATATTGCCGGCATGCATTGTGTGGTTATTGGCCGCAGCAATATAGTGGGCACGCCAATGACAATTTTACTTAGCCGCAATACTAAGCCAGGCAACGCTACTGTTACCCTTACCCATTCCCGCACTAAAAACCTTGCTGAAATTTGCCAGCAGGCCGACCTTATTGTGGCTGCAATAGGCAAACCGTTCTTTGTAACAGCTGATATGGTGAAACCTGGGGCTATAATTATAGACGTTGGTATTAACAGGATACCAGATGCTACCAAAAAGAGCGGCAGCCGCCTCGTAGGCGATGTTGATTTTGAAGGTTGTGCACCTTTGTGCAGCTACATAACACCAGTTCCGGGTGGCGTAGGCCCAATGACCATTTGCGGGTTAATGAAAAATACCCTTCTGGCTGCGAAACAAAAATCAACAGTTGCAGCAACTGCATAGTCAGTTGTGCAAGGCCAACTAAAATTACATTCATGGGGTATTGGGTATTTTATTACTTCAATAAATAGCCAATACCCCTTATCATACCTTTAATTAAGATAGTGTCAGGAACAAAATCAGCATTAGTGGCTTACCCTGTTATGGAGCATTTCTATACATTGCAGGGCGAAGGGCTTCATACAGGCAAAGCAGCCTATTTTATAAGGCTTGGCGGCTGCGATGTAGGCTGTGTATGGTGCGATGTTAAGGATAGCTGGGATGCCTCTAAACACCCCCAAATGGCGGTTAGCGAAATTGTAGCTATTGCTGCTTCGTACCCCGGGCGCATAGCCGTTATAACAGGGGGCGAGCCTGCCATGTACGACCTTACCCCACTTTGCAATGCATTGCATGAGGCTGGTTTTGCCACGCACATCGAAACCTCGGGCGCTTATCCTATTGTTGGTGCCATTGACTGGGTAACTTTATCGCCAAAAAAATTCAAAGGCCCTATTGACGAAAGCCTGGCTATGGCCAATGAGCTTAAAATTGTTGCCTACCACGCATCTGACTTGCAATGGGCTGAACAACATGCAGCCAAAGTAAGCAGCACCTGCAAGCTGTACATACAGCCGGAGTGGAGCAAACGCGAAACAATTACACCAAGTTTAATAGAATACATACAGCAACATCCGCAGTGGCAACTATCTTTGCAAACGCATAAATACATCAACATACCATAAATATGACCTGGTTACAATCAGTAATTATCGCAATAGTAGAGGGCGTTACCGAATTTCTTCCCATTTCGTCAACTGCGCATATCAAATTTACCAAGGCCATACTGCATATGGATGCACACGACCCATTCAGCAACATGTTTGACATTGTCATACAGTTAGCTGCTATAATGGCCGTGCTGGTGCTTTACTGGAAAAAGTTTATCAACTTCAAGCATTTTAGTTTTTACATAAAGTTGATAGTTGCTGTAATACCAGCACTCGTATTTGGTGCCTTGCTTAAAAAACATATTGACCACATACTCGGTAATGTTACCATTATAGCAATTATTACTGTATTGGGCGGCGTGTTACTACTGTTCATTGACAATTGGTTTAAACGCCCTGTTGTGCATGACGAGGAGGCCATCACCAATACCCACGCCCTAAAAATTGGCCTGTTCCAGATATTGTCAATTCTTTTCCCTGGCCTAAGCCGCAGTGCATCTACCATTATTGGCGGCCTGGCCTGCAAACTGGATAAAAAAGTAGCTGCGGAGTTCTCCTTCTTCCTTGCGGTGCCCACTATGGCAGCTGCAACTGCCAAAGATGTACTGGACACTTATAAAGAAACGCCTGAGGCATTCAAATCATCTAACATGGCGATGCTGGGGCTTGGTTGCGCTGTGGCGTTCGTAGTATCGTTGGTAGCTATAAAGTCGTTTATAAGTTATGTGCAGAAGCATAGTTTCAGGGCTTTCGGTGTGTACCGGATAATTGCAGG
>CANBTK010000030.1 GCA_947372365.1 Flavipsychrobacter stenotrophus
AGCGGTGTAGCCGCAGGCACTGCAATCATTACTTATACATTTACTAATAGCTGTGGTTCAGTTTTCTCCACAGCTGGTATGACGGTTCTCCCTGCGCCAAGTGCGGGTACTATAACTGGCGGCGGTTCTCCCTGCCCAGGTGCGACAACTGCTTTAACAGATGGGGTATCTGGCGGTACATGGGCAAGCAGCGATAACACAGTTGCTACAGTTAATGCTGCGACAGGCGTTGTAACCGGCGTAACCAGCGGTACCGTTACTATATCTTATTCGGTAACCAATAGCTGTGGTACAGCGACAACTACTTCGTCAGTTGTAATTAGCCCCTTGCCTAGTGCGGGCTCTATTTCAGGCCCATCGGTAGTATGTGTGGGTGGTGCTATCAGCCTTACTGATGCTATAACAGGTGGCGTATGGAGCAGCAGCAATACATCTCTCGCTACCGTAAGTACAGCAGGTGTTGTTATGGGCAATAGCGCAGGTTCTGTAACTATATCTTATGCGGTAACCAACAGTTGCGGCACAGCTACAACTACCCACGCAATAAGTGTAAATGCAAGCCCAAGTGCAGGCTCTATTACAGGCGCATCATCGGTATGCGTGGGTGCAAGTACAACATTGGCTGACGCGGTATCAGGTGGTACCTGGAGGAGTAGCAACTCAACAGTTGCATCTATCAGCACGGGCGGCGTTGTAAGGGGCGTAAGCGGCGGCACAGTTACAATTTCTTACCTTGTTATTACAAGCTGCGGTGCAGCAACTGCAACAACTTCATTTACTGTTAACCCTGCGCCATCAGCGGGGGCTATTACCGGCACGGCAACTGCATGTATAGGCACTTCGTCTACGCTTTTTGATGGTGTTAGTGGTGGCACATGGAGCAGCAGCAATACTTCAATAGCTACCGTTGACGCTTCTGGCAATGTTACAGGCGTTTCAAATGGCTCGGCAACAATATCTTACCAGGTAACCGGCACATGTGGCACCGGTACTGCAACTACATCGTTTGTTGTAAATACTACGCCATCGGCAGGCACTGTTACAGGTGCGTCAACTATATGTACCGGCAGTACTACTACATTCAGCGACGGTATTTCGGGCGGCGGATGGAGCAGCAGCGATGTTTCAGTGGCTACGGTTGATGGTACTACCGGCGATGTTACTGGTGTATCGGCTGGTTTTGCAACAATATCTTACACCGTAAGCAGTAGCTGCGGCACTGCAGTTGCCACTGCCGGCATTACCGTTACGGCAAGTGCTTCGGCGGGCAGTATATCAGGGGCATCATCTGTTTGTGTTGGCTCTGCTACTACTTTATCGGTATCTTCTACAGGCGGAGCCTGGAGCAGCAGCGATGCATCGGTTGCATCGGTTGACCCTTCTACAGGCGACGTTACAGGTGTGGGTGCTGGTAGTGCTACTATATCCTATTCAGTGTCCTCAGGCTGTGGCTCCGATGTTGCAACTTTATCAATGGGTGTTATTGCTGCACCATCTGTAGCTACTATTACCGGTGCAACTTCAGTTTGCGTTGGCTCTTCAACAACATTAACGGACGCAGCAGCTGGCGGCACCTGGAGCACAAGCGATGCTTCGGTAGCATCTATTAATGCTGCCACCGGAGATGTCACCGGTGTATCGGCTGGCGCAGCAGTTATTTCTTATACTGTCGTTGGTGCATGCGGCACCGCTATGACAACTTATGCGTTCACAGTTAATGCGTTACCTACGGCAGGCTCTGTATCAGGCCCTTCAACTGTTTGCACTGGCTCTTCAATTACATTAACCGATGCAGCTACTGGTGGTACCTGGAGCAGCAGCAATGTTACTATAGCTACAGTTGATGCCGCAACCGGTGTTGTTACTGGTGTGGCGGCAGGTAGCGTTACAATATCTTACACATCCACCACAAGCTGCGGCACTGCAAGTGCTACAGCGTCAATAACAGTAGGCACTGGCGCAACTGTAGCGGCTATATCTGGCACTACAACATTATGTGCGGCGGCCTCTACTACATTAACCGATGCTACTACTGGCGGAACCTGGGGCAGCAGCGATGCTTCCATAGCTACTGTTAGCACAGCAGGCGTGGTTACTGCAGTTGCAGCAGGTACTGCAACCATCTCTTATTCTGTAACCAGTGGCTGCGGTTCAGTAAGCGCTACTGTGGCGTTTACAGTCAACCCGCTTCCTAATGCAGGCGCAATAACAGGCGTTACAGCAATATGTGTTGGCGCTACAGGTGTAGTTGCCGATGCAATAGCTGGCGGTACGTGGAGCAGCAGCAACACAGCAGTAGCAACAGTTAGCCCGGCTGGCGTTGTTACAGGTGTGGCAGCAGGCTCAGTAACTATTTCTTATACAGTGAGCGGCACTTGCGGTACATCAAGTGCTGCCGCGGCAATCACAGTTAGCCCATTGCCATCGGCTGGTGCAATATCAGGCGCTGGTGCAGTTTGTACAGGTGCTTCTTCTACTTTGTCAGTTACTGTAACAGGCGGCGCATGGAGCAGCAGCAACTCAGCTGTAGTAACCGTAAGCACAACCGGCGTTGTTACTGGTGTTAGCACAGGTACTGCAACTATTTCCTATACGATTACTAATGCAAGTGGTTGTACTGCAACTGCTACCCATGCCGTTGCTTCCGGCACAGGTGCTCCAACTGGCACTATCACACCATCAGGCACACTTTCATTGTGCGGTTCTACTTCTATCCACTTGTCGGTAGTGAGCAGTGCTGCAAGCCTTACTTACCAGTGGTACAGGAATGGCACAATAATAGCAGGCGCTACAGCATCATCTTACAACGCAGCAGTAGCTGGTACATATGCTGCCATTATTAATAATGGTTGTGGCGTTGATACCATTTTGGGTGCAACCGTAGTGGCGGCCCCTACGCCTGTTATTACATTGGCTGGCGCACATACGCTTTCTACAGGTTCATTTGCTTCATACCAGTGGTACTTAAACGGTGTGGCTATAAGCGGCGCTACTACAAGCGTGTATAGTTACAGCGCGGCAGGCTCTTATACTGTTAGGGTTACCAACGGTGCAGGCTGTTCTGTTACATCGGCTGCTTATGTAGTATCAGGTGGTAGCACATCTGGCATAACTGAAACTAATGCGGGCGCGGAAGTAAACATCTATCCTAACCCGGCTACTGCTATAGTGCATATTGCTGCTGATGTAAAGGTTAACGTAGTAGTACTCACTGCAGTTGGCAGGGCAATAATGGATAAGAAAGGTGTTACCGAAATAGACCTTAGCCAGTATGCAACAGGTATGTATATGATTATGGTTTATGATGAAAATAACAACCTGCTTAAGGCTGCTAAAGTGGTAAAGGCAGATTAAGTGACTAAGTAATATTATTGGTAAGGCTGCCCCGCAACGGCAGCCTTACTTTTTTTATAAGGGATTAGGTTAAATTCTGGCTTGGGCTGTAACAGCATTACCGTATTACGGTTAGTTTCGCAGGATATTTTTACCTTGCCCTACAAACCGGGTAGGCTGCGGGGATGTTTTAATTTTTTACTTTTAATTTTTGCTTTTACCAGATGCCCTTTACGTTTTCACATCCGGCCATTATACTGCCATTGCTCAATAAACGGTGGAAGGTTTTTTCCGCAACCGGGCTTCTAGCTGGCAGCCTAGCGCCTGATTTTGAGTCATTCATAGGGCTGGGGGCTGGTAAAGAATACAGCCACCAATGGCTGGGTATTTTCTGGTTCGACCTCCCCATTGCACTATTGCTATCATTAGTATTTCATACCATAGTAAAGCAGCCACTTATTGACAACCTGCCTTCCCGCTTTGCAGGTAAGTTTGAAAATACGGTGGGTGCCGATTGGGTAGCCTATGCCAATGGCCATTTTCTAATAGTCATAGCATCGGCCCTGCTGGGCATAGCGTCACACTTGCTTTGGGATGCATTTACGCACCTTAATTTGTTTTTCCCCGATGCTATTACGTCGAAGGTGATGTGGCATGGGCATAGGGTGTATATAATATTACAATACTCATGTTCCCTGCTGGGATTGCTGGCCATAGGTTATTACCAGTACAGGATGCCTGTGGTTGCCTTGCCTGCCGGTAATACCGAAAAGTATAAATTCTGGGTTTACTTTTTGATGCTGGCTACTGTTATTGCCACTTTTGTTTTTACCACTATTGCGCATGAGGAGTGGCTGCTGGATAAGGTTTACCTTATTAATGCCGTGATAGGTTCGTTAATGTATGCCCTTATTATTGTATCATTTATCTACAAGTATGTAGACAGGCGGCTTACCTGACCCGCCTGCCCGCCGTGGGTGCACCATTGTGCAGAATTTTAGTATTTTTATTGCCGTACAAATCACCTAAAGTTAACTCACCTTGCACTGAAAATGGCCAGATTCAGCCTTTCAAAATTAAACAATAAGCATTTCCTTTCGCTTGCTGGCAATGGCATACTGGCGGTATTTGGCGTAGCCCAGATGTCGCTGCTTTACCATGCCATGGCTAAGGAGGTAGTAGGGGAGTGGTTCTTTTTCCTTACCCTGATAAGTTTGTGCGATGCTGTGCGGAATGGGTTCCTGAATACAGCCACCGTGAAATTCTACGGTGGGACGGAAAAGGAAAGAGCCGCCGAGGTGCTGGGTTCGGTGTGGTTCCTCGCAACAGCATTGACTGCTATAGTCTTGTTACTGAATGCCGGGGCCTATATTTTCATAGGCAAGGCTACCAGCGTAGAACTTGTGCTAACCGTAAAATGGCTGGGGCTTACTTACCTGAGCAGCCTGCCTTTCAGTGTCATCTTCTGGGTGCTGCAAGCCGATGAAAAGTACGGTAAGATTTTATTGCTGCGCCTGGTTAACAATGGCTCTACATTGTTGGTGTTTGCAGTACTGATGTATTTGAAGCAATTGACCCTTGAAAATGCAGTTGTTTACAACTTTCTTACCAATTGCCTTACCAGCATTGTGGGCCTTATCTGGAAGTTTGACAGCCTAAAAAACATTGCCAAAAGGAGTAATGCAACCGTTACAGAAATTTACCACTTTGGCAAATACAGCCTGGCAACCAGCCTAAGTTCTACGTTGCTGCGCAGTGTCGATGCGTTCATTATCAATTTTATGCTGGGCCCGGCAGTGCTTGCCGTCTATAACCTGCCGGTGCGCCTTATGGAGATTGTGGAAATACCATTGCGTAGTTTTGTAGGCACAGGCATGTCGTCAATGGCCGTAGCTTTCAATAACAAAAATATGCACCATGTTACCTACATACTTAAGAAGTATGCCGGTATGCTTACTATAGTGTTTATCCCTCTCGCTGTGTTTGCCAGCTTGTTTGCAGGCATTGCAGTGGAATTACTGGGCGGGGCAAAGTACATAGGGTCGGAAGCGGCTAATGTTTACAGGTTGCTGATGTTCACGGCTATTTTATACCCCATTGACCGTTTTAACGGTACAACGCTGGATATCATCCACAAGCCCAAGGTTAACTTTTACAAAGTACAGGTGATGCTGATTGTGAATATTGCGGCTGATTTTATTGGTATATCTATCTTTCACAATATATACGGCATTGTATTTGCTGTTATCTGCACCGTTTTTGCAGGGCTCATTTTTGGGCACATCCAGCTTCGGAAGTACGTTGATTACACGATTGGCGGCATACTAAGCACAGGTGCCAGCGAGCTAAAAATGTTACTCCAAAATGCGCTCAGCAGCCGCAGAAGCCAGAATTAGCAACAATTACAGGTTAATTTTCTGTGATGGGGCCCCTAATTTGAGTATGGGTTACCACAATATGGCATTTTGTACTATTTTTACCATTAAGAACAACCATTATTAATCAACAAGCTATGGCTTTTACTGACTCAGATACCCCAAAGGTTCTGGTGATAGAAGATGATGCTACAATACAGCTTATCATTAGGCGCTCATTAGAGAAGAAGTTTAACGTTGTTGCGTACACTAATGGTATGGATGCGCTTTCCTATTTGCAGGAAGGTAACTTGCCTGATATTATCATATCTGACCTCAATACCCCCGAAATGGGTGGGCTTGAGCTGATAGACCAGCTAAAAGCGAGTGGCTTTTTTAGCGCCATTCCGGTTCTGGTGCTATCGGGCGAGGAAAGTACCGAAACCAGGATAAAATGCCTGGATGCTGGCGCAGATGACTATGTGGTGAAGCCGTTTAACCCACGGGAACTAGAGGCCAGGATGAAGGCAATTTTGCGAAGGACTGGTAAACTATTATTTAACTAAACAATATAGGATGAGTAGTAGCCCGGGGCCTGCACATGAAAATGGCATTATTGCACTCCTTAATGTTGATGAAGTTAATTACTCACTCATAAGTGCGTGTGATTTTGGCTCAGCACAGTTCATGCTATTTAAAAATGGCGTTGAGCTATGCTCAAAGTGGGAAAAAAATAAACTCAATATCGTTGCCATTATTTCGCAGAGCGAGGCTATAGCCCCATTGGGCATCTACATGCTCGAAACGATAAGGAAGAATGAGGCATTCCCTGAAATCCCCTATTTTTTAATAGCTAACAAGGTCAACGACAATGTAAACAGGATATGTATACAGAGTGGGGTAGCGGATGTTTTTAAGATGCCGCTTAGGGCAAACCACCTGGAACGCAGGGTGAAGTTCCTGATACCTAACTGGAAAACGATAAGGACGAAAGCAGTAAGCGAAAAAGTACAAACCTACAAGACCCCTTTCATGAAGAGGGCGTTCGATATATTGTTTGCAGGCAGTGTGCTGCTGTGCCTTTCCCCTTTCCTGTTGCTGCTTATTATTATCATGAAGCTGGAGTCTAAAGGGCCTATATTCTATTATTCGCTAAGGGTAGGCACAGGTTACCGGGTATTTAAGTTCTATAAAATAAGGTCAATGTATGTAAATGCTGACCAGAAGCTGAAAGACCTGAAGCACCTGAACCAATACGCAGGTGGCGATTCGTCAAAAGCCATAGAAATTAATGCACTTTGCGACCATTGCGTGAAAAACGGCACCAGCTGCCAGCGCCTGCTATATGCCGATGAAATATCGTGGTGCGAGAAAAATTACATAGATACCCGCAAAGCGCTCAGCGAGAATGCCTTTATAAAGCTGAAAAACGACCCCCGTGTTACCAAGATAGGCAAAGTGCTGCGCAATACCAGCATTGACGAATTGCCTCAATTGTGGAATGTGCTGATAGGGGATATGAGCATTGTAGGCAACAGGCCATTGCCGCTGTATGAAGCCGAAAAGCTGACTACCGATAAGTACGCTATGCGTTTTATGGCACCGGCAGGCATAACCGGCCTGTGGCAAGTGGAAAAGCGCGGCAAGGGCGAAATGTCGGCGGAAGAAAGGATGATGCTGGATAACGCTTATGCCGAAAACCATAGTTTCGTAAATGATATCCGACTGATATTAAAAACAGTACCCGCCTTGTTGCAAAAAGAAAACGTGTAGAAAAAATTAAAAGTAAAAAGTAAAAAAGTAAAATGGCGTTTTGCAAGCCCTGTGGGTATGGCAGATGTTTGCATGTGTTTGTTGCGGTTTGGTTTTCTTTGCAAAATGGCTACAGTGAAATTCGATTTTTGTTTTCAGCGTTTAGGTGGGGTTTTAATTTTTAATTTTTAATTTTTGCTTTTTATATAATGCGCCCTGTTATTCTTCCCGGTTACATAACCCAACTCTTCGGTTACACCAATGAGGAAAAAATAGCGCGCACCAGGCAGCAATACGCTACATTGCTAAAGGGGCAGCCCGAGGTTACGGTGGTTATCCCTGCCTATAATGAAGAAGCGAACATACTGAACCCATTACTATCAATAAGTGCCAATACTACCTCCCGTTCGGTAGAAATTATAGTAGTTAATAACAATTGTACCGATAATACCGAGCCACTGGCTTTAGCGGCCGGCGTAACCTGCATAAGGGAAACCACCAAGGGCGTTACAGCGGCACGTACTGCCGGCCTGCACGCAGCCAGGGGTAAGTATATACTCAATGCCGATGCTGACTCTATTTACCCGCCTACCTGGATAGATGCCATGATACCACCCCTTGATGACAATACGGTGGCGCTTACCTATGGTATGTTCGCTTTTTTACCGGGTGGCAGCAAGGCGAGGTTCAGCTATTTCGTTTATGAGCACATGGCCGATATGCTGCGTTGGTATAAGCGCAACTTTAAAGAAGAGGCGATGAACGTTTATGGCTGCAATTCAGGTTTCAGGAAAGAACAATGCCTGCAGGTGGACGCCTATCAGCACCCCCCCGGCACCAATGAAGATGGCTGGCTGGCTGTGAAGCTGCGCAACAAAGGCTTCGGCAGGCTGCGCAAAGTCTATAATAACAAAGCCCTCGTATGGACAGTTGACCGGCACCTTCAAAATGATGGCGGCTTGCTTAAGGCATTAGTTATGCGGGTGAAACAAGTGATACTTCCGGGGAAGTAGTAGCTATTTCTTTTCTACTTTCTCCAAATACTGGTGCAGCCCATCTTCCGCATAACGGCCTTGAAATATCCCTAGCCCTATAAATATGTGATGCCTTCAGCATCATAACTTTTACCCAATTTTGGCAGTAGGGCTCTTCTTGAAAAAAGTTCTGTTGAGTCCGTGTGCGTGAATTTTATTAGAGTATACTCTACTTTCTCTTGCTTTTTTCCCATACTGCGCTCTGGCTGCCTTTTATGTAGCGGCGGATTCCGGCAATAACAGCATAGTTCATCATACAAAAGTAGTAGGGGATGAAAAAGGGCTTTATTTTAATTTGCCGCTTTTCAAATATAAAGCCTAACAAAGAAAATAAATAAAAGGCTAACTGGCAGGCAAACAGTAATTTATATACACTACCGAAAGTATTGACTACGATGATGGCATTCAGGATAAATGCTAAAATCATCAGGAATGGGGTAACCGTCCACCTCAAAACACGGTGGCTTATATACTGAAAGGATAATGTGAACTGTTTGAAGGGGTTAAGCAGTGGTTTTAGCCGCATTATGGACTGTATGCCCCCGGCGGCAATCCTTATTTTGCGCTTCAGTTCTTCTTTTATATTTTCTGATCCACTTTCGGTAGCATAGGCAAATGGTTCATAAACAATTCTGTAGCCTTTTTCGGCTATCAGCATGGATATCATAAAGTCATCTAGTATAGTATCTGCAGGTACAGGCTCGTAAAGGTTGGTGCGCACACTGAAAAGCTCGCCTGCGGCACCTACAACCGAGTATAGTTCAGAGTCCCAGGTTTTGAGTTTTGACTCATATTTCCAGTAAAAGCCTTCTCCGGCGGTAGCATCGGCCACATCTTCCATGCTCACCCTTTTCTCGCCAGATACTGCCCCCACTGTCGGGTCGGCATAGTGGCGGGCAATATTGAGCAGTGCATCTTTGTTCAGGAATGTGTTGGCGTCGGTAAAGATGGCTATTTCAGCCGTTACCTCGCCCATTGCCCTATGTACTGCCATTATCTTGCCTGAACGCTCAGGGCGGTGCATTAATTTTATCTGAGGGTATTTTGCAATAAGTTCGGGAGTTTTGTCGCTGCTGCCATCAGTAACAAAAATAAAAGTAACCTTATCGGCAGGGAAGTTGAGGGCAAGGGTGTTTTTGATTTTCTCTACTATAAAATCTTCCTCGTTATAAGCCGCTACAATCAGGGTTACAGTGGGCCAGTTGCCTCCATTATCGGGTATTGCCCTTTTGCCCTTTATAGCCACCCTTATTTTCACCAGCAGGTACAGCAGTATGCCATACCCAAAGAAGGTATAGAACACCAGGAACAGGCTTATCCAGAATAGTAGTATCATATATTGTATAAAATGGGGTTACTTCGCTTTCGTATTATTTACGGGGTAGCCAAGGTTAGTGCTATTCTTGCTATGAGTCAAATTCCACCATATAGCCTTGATTAGCATAGTGATAAATGATGGCTGCTTATCTTTTAAGTAAGATAGTATGTTGCGCGGGCTTACCACCAGCAGGAAGTACACCCAGAATATAAACCGGGTACCGAAGCCGCAGTTGCGCCTGATGAACAGGATACGGTTACGGTTCATGAAATACTCCTTAAGGTTGCTTTTAGTGCCCACCGATACCGATTCTTTGTGCAGTATGGTAGCCTGCATGTTCACCCTTATGGTAAAGCCTGCCCGGCGCACCTGCTCGCACCAGTCCATTTCCTCGTAGTAGAGAAAGTAGGCTTCTGGCATAAAGCCGGCTTTTATTACCGCTTCCCTGCGCAGCATCATGGCAGCGCCATGTATGTAGCCCGTTTCTCCCGTAAGGTTATCGTACTGGCCATTATCCTGCTCAAACTGCCCTATGCATTTATTCCTGCAGGTGTAGTAGTTCATGGCAGTGAACCCGGCATATTGTAGCATGCCCGGCTGGCTGT
>CANBTK010000031.1 GCA_947372365.1 Flavipsychrobacter stenotrophus
GCAGTCTTATATTAATCATAAAATATTACAGTTGTCATTTGTCTTAATAAACGCTATAAAATACTGATTGGTACAATTTGTTGAATGTACGTTAAACGGGCAATGGCTTAAATCCGGGAAAAAGTAACGAAACACTTTTACAATTGGCACCGGCAGCAGCATAAAATCCCAGTAAAGCAAATATACTATACGTTAGAGCTGCAACATAATGACATTCAGCAAGGTATTTGATGATAATGGTCACCAATTACGGCATAATTAGCCCCCTGGCCCAACAGGATTTAATAAAAATACAATACTGTGGCAATTGCCTAATTTACCCCGCAGGCAGCGAAGCATTCTAGAGGGCTGCTGAAGGGCAGCCAACAAAAAAATGCCCCGGCTTTGCGGGGCATTAATAGGTTCTTTTGCAGGCATAAATAAGGGCATCGTAACTTACAAGCGCCATCAAAATCAAATTATAACAGCGGGCCCTGCAGATGGGGTACTATAGCATAAAAACAAACTTGGTGCAAGCTATGAGTATTACCCCCAACACCCAAAAAAAAGGAACGAACGGTTATTTTAGTTTCTTAACGGTAAAAAAAACCGCTTTTTCTAAAAATATAATTTTATTTTTAAATTTATTTTATACTATAAAAACTCCTCCCGCCATAACCCGCACCGGGAAAAGAGCCTCAATAGCCAGGCTCCCTGTGGCATTATTCTACCACAATTTTTGTTGCTACCCGCTCGCCATTTGCAATGCCTGTTATAAAGTAAATGCCAGCCGGAACATTAAGTTTTACATCCATTTCCTTGTTAGGCTGCAAATTAAATTCCATCACTTTCTGCCCAAGGGTATTTGTAATGGTGATTGGTGTTCCTTCGTTAGAAGCGGAAGGCCAACTGATGGTGAATGAGCCATGGTTTGGGCTAGGGAATACTTGCATTGATGAGTTTAGGCCTGATGCTAAAGCTGAAGCATAGGTACTGGCTGCGCCGATTTTCCTCACGCGCTTATTACTGGCATCAGCAATATAGATAACGCCGCTTGCCGCCACTTCAACATCAATAGCATTGCTCAATTGGGCTGCCGTAGCCGGCCCACCGTCGCCACTAAAACCCGAGGTGCCGGTTCCTGCTATTGTACTGATGGTTCCAGATGTTGTTACCTTACGGATACGGTGGTTTAAAAGGTCGGTAATATAAATGTTGCCGCTTCCGTCAGCCGCTACAGCATAGGGTGTGTTTAACTGGGCAGCTGTTGCCGCGCCACCGTCGCCACTAAACCCTGCTATGCCTGTACCAGCAAATGTGGTTATTATTCCTGTAGTAGCAACTTTACGTATGCAATTATTAACATCGTCAGCAATATACAGGTTACCGCTGCCATCAAAAGTTATGCCGTATGGCAACCCCAACTGGGCTGCCGTAGCCTGCCCACCATCGCCCGAATACCCTGACCTGCCGTTACCGGCATAACGGCTTATAATTCCTGAAGTATTAATTTTCCTTATACATCCACTATCCACATCAGTAATATATACATTCCCGCTTCCGTCTATCGCAATTCCATATGCCCCGTTTATCTGGGCCGCAGTTGCGGGGCCACCATCGCCACTGTAACCAGCAGTACCAGTTCCGGCAAAAGTAGTAATGATGCCAGCAGGGCCCACCTTCCTGATACGCTTGTTTGAACAGTCGCATATATATAAATTGCCGGCACCATCTACAGCAATATCCGTAGGGTCTTTTAACTGCGCGGCTGTGGCAGCAGCACCGTCCCCGCCATACCCTGGTGTACCATTGCCTGCTACTGTGCTAACGAGGCCAGTAGCTGTTACTTTCCTTATCCGGTGGTCGTAGTGGTCAGATACATAAACATTGTTGGCCGCATCGAGGGCTATGCAGGCAGGGTATTGAAATTCACAGGCTGTTGCGGCACCGCCATCGCCACTGAAACCAGTGGACCCGTTACCGGCAATGGTAGAAATGATTTGTGAGCGGCCTGGCTGTGCCAGCAACGCAACTACAGCAAATAATAGTAATTTCTTCATGATAGAGGTTTTAGTATAAGTGAGTTAATTTCTTTATTAAATAAATTTTAACAAAAACTATGCCAATATTCCAAAATCCATTCAGCCATACAATTTGCGGGGTATTCCTACCTGAGGCGTAGCATAGCCCAACCGTCTTGGCCAAAAAAAATCAAAAGCCTCCAATGAATTACCTGAATAACCATTGCGGAATTCGGGCAAAAAAATTTGCAATAGGTTACCAGTGCATAGATTCCCCAAAAAAGCCATCCCTAAAATTCAGGATGGCTTTTGTATAAAGTGAATTGAGTGAATCTACTGTACTACAAACTCCTGTATTACCTGCTCTCCGTTTATTGAAATAGCTGCAAAATAAATACCCACCGGAACATCCAGTTTAATCTCAGTTTCCTTGTTGGTCGCAATAGTGAGCCCCTTCACTTTTTGCCCCAGGGTATTGGTAATAGTTACATTGGCTTGTTCATTGGTTGCAGACGGAATATTAATAGTGAACGAGCCATGATTGGGGTTAGGGTAAACCTGTAAATTGGTGATAACCAATTGCTTAACGCCCAGGGAGCCGCCGCCTGATATTTTGCGGATTCGGTTGTTATCGGCATCAGTTATGTAAATATTGCCTAATCCATCAGGGTGCGCATCCTGAGGGCCATAAACCTGGGCCGCCGTTGCCAGGCCGCCATCGCCGCTGAAGCCTGCACTACCTGTACCAGCAATTGTTGAAATAACTCCCGATGCTGTTACCTTCCTGGCGCGGTTATTAGCCTGGTCTCCGAAATACAGTGTTCCGGCAGCATCCATTACCAGGCGCAACGGGTGGTTGAGCGTGGCAGCGGTAGCAGCACCACCATCGCCACTATAACCTGCAGAGCCTGTGCCTGCATAAACAGTCAATGTTCCTGATGTGTTCACTTTGCAAATGCGTGCATTGTTGACGTCAGTAAAATAAATATTCCCTGACGAATCCACAGTTATGCCGCCCGGGCGGGCGAGTGCGCAGGTGGTTGCAGGTACTCCGCTTGCTGAGCTGGAACCGCCGCCCGCAAAAGTGCTGATAGTTCCTGCTGGCACAACCTTCCTCACCCTGTCATTGGCCTCATCAACAACAAACATGTTATTAAAGCGGTCAAATGCAACGCTGGCCGGATAATAAAATGAGGCTGAAGTAGCAGGCCCGCCATCGCCGGAAAGCCCACCTGAACCGTTGCCTGCAACGGTAGTTATAATGCCTGACGTGCTCACTTTTCGGATAACATGGTTGAAATAGTCAGCAATGTACATTTCACCACCATGAAAAGTAACAAATGATGCGTAGTTGAGTTGGGCTGCTGTTGCTGGCCCGCCATCGCCACTGTACCCGGGGGTGCCATTGCCAACCACCGTGGTTATTACGCCCGCCGTGCTTATTTTGCGGATCCTGCTATTACCATAATCCGGGAAATATAGGTTTCCGGAAGCATCAAACGCCACTACCGTAGGGCCTGAAATCTGTGCAGCCGTTGCCGGGCCGCCATCGCCCGAGAAGCCACTGCTTCCTGTACCAGCGATAGTAGTAATAACCTGGGCTTCGTTTGTTGTAGCAAACGACAAACCCAGCGCCAAAATGGCCGCAAAGCGGTAAACAAAAGGTAGCATTATGTACTTCATACGCATTATTAATTGTTATTATTAGATAAGCGCCGAGAAAATTGAAAAATAAATAATATTTATGCCATTTTTTACACAGGCGTTAAAAAACGATATTAGGCAATATTATTTTCAGCCTAAGCACTTATCCTGTGAAAGGCCACCTTTGGGGTGTGAAACTCCATTCCTGTCCTGCGAACGCCACTAAAAATTTGCCATAAAATTTTGGATAATAATACGCTATTGTAGGACAGTTACTTTTTGGGTAAACCGCTCCCCGTTTATCAGCACCTCAACAAAATACACACCTGCCGGGCTATTTAATTTTACCTCCAATTCTTTGTTGGCAGGAGCTGTGTACTGCTTTACCACCTGGCCCAGGGTATTGGTGATAGCCACCTGAGCTTCACCTATTAAAAATGATGGTAAACCTATGCTAAATGAGCCGTAGTTGGGATTGGGGTAAACCTGAAGGCTGCCATATACTGGTTGTAATATGCTGGTTAAACTGGCGCAACCCGCCGCCCCGTCAACGCGTAGTGTATAAAAAACAGGCGTGCTGCCACAGGCGTTCGACATTGTATAGGTAATCATAACTGTCCCGGCCCCTATTCCCGTTACAACGCCCGTTGCCGCGTTTACAGTTGCTATTGCAACATTGCCGGATGTCCATGCCCCGCCTGCAACAGTATCATGCAGTGTTATAGAGTGGCCCAGGCAAACGACAGTGTCACCAGTTACAGCCATTGGTGCAGGATTACTGCAAAGGATGACGCTCCTGGCCCTATCGTTATGCGCATCAGCTATAAAAAGCGTGCCTGCATTAATTGCTAACCCACCGGGCCCATCTATTTGTGCTGCAGTTGCTGGCCCGCCGTCGCCACCATAACCTGCTGTGCCATTGCCTGCAAAAGTACTGATAATACCTGCCGGGCTTACCTTACGCACCCTTGCATTGTAGAAGTCGCCTATGTATAAATAGCCATCCGGGCCTATTGCAATGCCTGTTGGGTAATTAAAGCCAGCTGCTGCGGCACTCCCACCGTCGCCACTAAAAGTGGCAGCCCCGTTACCTGCAAATGTCGTTATTATACCTGCGGGGTTTATTTTACGTACCCTGTAATTACCAACATCTGAAACAAATATATTACCAGTGCTATCTATAGCCAATACTTGTGGATAATAAAAACTTGCTGCGGTAGCGGCCCCTCCGTCGCCTGAGTAGGTGGGCGTACCATTGCCAGCTATAGTTGTTATAATGCCTGATGTATCAACTTTCCTAATCCTGTGGTTGTGGGTATCTGCTATAAGCAGGTTGCCATTCCTGTCAAAGATTAAACCTGTCGGATTTGAGAGCTTTGCCGCGGTTGCATAACCCCCATCGCCAGAAAACCCGGCTGCTATTGTACCTGCAACCGTAGAAATTATGCCGGCTGAATTTACTTTCCTTACAACATTAGGGCCGCTGAAGTATAACTCGCCTGATGGGCTCAAAGCAAGGCAGGCAGGGTAATATATCTGCGCTGCTGTGGCAGGCCCGCCATCGCCGGTATAGCCGGGCGTACCATCGCCGGCGATGGTTGTAATGATACCCGCAGCACTTACCATCCTAATGCGTTGGTTACGAGAGTCGGAAATATAGATGTTTCGGGAGGCATCTGCTACAACGTAATTCGGGGTGCCCAATTGTGCCGCTGTTGCAGCCCCTCCATCGCCGCCGAAACCAAACGAGCCGTCGCCTGCAAAAGTTGTTATAGTCTGCGCGCTACTGCAAAGCGTTAATAATGAGGCAAATGATAGGGAGAAAAAAAATCTCATAAAAAGGTTTTATAGGTTAAATTTACACTATAAAATTAATAACCAAGATGGATATAGCAAAAAAAATGCTGAATATCGCTCCTGTTTTTAAAATGTGCTTACAAAACTATAATCTTGCTAATAAATAACCTTAGACCCACAGTATTGCTACTAATAGCCTTCTATAACTAATTAGCCAATTCATGAGGCTCCAATTTACAACCGAATAGCCAACCCATAAGCACTCACAAACCAATTGCTCAATTATCGAATTGTCGAATTCCCAAATTACCCCCTATTTTTGCACCCACAAAACTAAACCAATGAAAGACTTCAAAAATGCAATTATAGAGTGCGTGCCTAATTTCAGCGAAGGGGTGAATATGGATATCATTAAGCAGATAACCAATGAAATAGAATCGGTGAAAGGGGTGCAGCTGCTGGATGTAGACCCGGGTAAAGCTACCAACCGAACCGTAGTCACCTTTGTAGGCAACCCTCATGTAGTTATTGAAGCCGCATTCCTGGCCATTAAAAAGGCAGGGGAACTCATTGATATGCGCAACCATAAGGGCGAGCATCCTCGCATGGGCGCTACCGATGTTTGCCCGTTGATACCTATTTCGGGTATTACTATGGAAGAAGCAGTTGTATTTGCCAACCTGCTGGGTAAAAGGGTAGGCGAGGAGCTGGGTATCCCTGTTTACCTGTACGAGTACGCAGCTATTGCATCTTACAAAACCAACCTTGCTGAAATAAGGAGTGGTGAGTACGAAGGCTTTGCCACCAAAATATTGAAGCCGGAATGGAAGCCCGACTACGGCGAAGCTAAATTTAACGAAAAGAGCGGCGCTACCGTTATAGGTGTGCGCGATTTCTTAATTGCATACAATGTTAACCTCAATACTACCAGCACCCGCCGTGCCAATTCAGTAGCCTTCGATATCCGCGAAAAAGGCCGCCAGAAGAAAGATGCTGCAGGAAAAGCAGTAAAAGATGCACAGGGCGAAGCAGTATGGGAACCAGGCTTATTAAAGTCAGTAAAAGCCATCGGTTGGTTTATTGAAGAATATGGGATTGCCCAGATTTCTATGAACCTTACGAATGCGGCTGTGACCCCGCTGCATGTGGCTTTCGATACCTCTTGCGAGCGCGCAACAGCCCGTGGCATGAGGGTGACTGGTAGCGAACTGGTTGGCCTTGTGCCGCTGGATGCTATACTGGAAGCCGGTAAATATTTTTTACGTAAACAACAGCGTAGTGTAGGCGTGAGCGAAGCGGAACTGATAAAGATTGCTGTAAAGTCAATGGGATTGGATGAATTAGGCCCGTTCGACCCACAGAAGAAAATAATAGAATACAGGCTTAGGGATGCTAACATCAAAAAGCTGGTGAGCATGACGGTTGCCGGTTTCGCTGAAGAAACAGCCAGCGAATCGCCTGCGCCGGGTGGTGGCTCTATCTCTGCTTATTGCGGCGCTTTGGGTGCTGCATTGGCAACCATGGTGGCCAACCTTTCATCGCACAAAAAAGGCTGGGACAGCCGCTGGGAAGAATTCTCTAACCATGCCGAGCAAGGCCAGTCGCTGATGAGCGAGTTATTGGATTTGGTTGATGAAGATACCAACGCCTTCAACATGATTATGTCGGCATTTGGCTTGCCAAAAGGCAATGATGCTGAAAAAGAATCCCGTAAAGCAGCTATTGAAGCGGCTACTATTTATGCCATAAAAGTACCTTTCCGTAGTATGGAATTGTCGTTCAATTCGTTTGATCTGATACATGCCATGGCGGATAAGGGCAACCCCAACAGCGTGAGTGACGCAGGCGTTGGCGCTCTGTGCGCAAGGGCAGCGGTAAAAGGCTGCTACCTCAATATCAAGATAAATGCCCAGGGCCTTGCAGAACACCCAGAGGTAAAACCATTGCTGGAAAGGGCTGAAGCCATGAACACGGAAGCCGATACCAAAGAGCAAGAAATCTGGAAGCTGGTACTCAGTAAAATAAAATAAGGGGTTACCTAACGCGAAGGCACAGGCAATTTTATAAAGGCTAATATTCAAGACGCACAAGGTGCAACCGTAATTGGTTGCGCCTTTCGTTTTTTAATAAAAATGCCTTTGCGCGAAACTATTGCAACGCATATACAGCGAACGCACATGTTACCTGAATTTTAAAGACATCAGGAAGTGGGTGATATCTTTTTCTATGAAATCGGTGGCAGGTTTCAGCGAATCGGCATTAGGTGCCACATCAAAATACAAAGCGCCGCGCACAAAATTCTTAACCGAATCGGTTGCCGTAAACTGGTATTTACTGGCTGCATTACCGCCTACAATATACAATATGCCATAAACCCCGTTTTGGCTATGGTAGGCCATCTGGTCAATATAGTCAGCCTTTTTGGTATGGAAGTTGGAGAAATTGTACGAATCCTCCACCATTTTTGCAAAAGCCTGGTGGTTTTCTATGCGCTTGTAAGTGAGGTTGATGATGCCATAAAGTGTGGTAAAGTTGATGTTGAGCCAATACGGATTGTCGGCCTTCTCCTTAAAAAAAGCGGTATCCTTTTCTATTTTGGCATAGGTAGGGTATTCAAAAGTATAGGGGTAGCCAGGCTCGTCAAACAGTTGATATTCATGCTTCAACGGTGTGTCAATGCGGAAATACCCAACCGGCTTAGGCGCAAAAGTTTCCGGCCGGCAGGACACAATGCAGCAAACAGATAAAATTAAAAACAGGTATTTATACATGGCGCCAAAACTAAGAAAAATACCTTTAAAATGGGGTTATAATGGTATTTATCGGTAAATTAGCAATTGATATTCCGGCAAAGCCTTTTTGGGTATTGCCATTCCAAACTCAGGCTCATAAATTATGCAGGACGGTTCTATAGAAGTTTATAATAAGACAGACGAGGAAGAGAAAAAAATTATACTGCGCGAATACCGTGCTTTACTCAAAGGGCTAAAGCAAAGTATAAAGAAGGGCGACAAGGCGATGCTCAGGCATGCTTTCGAAATGTCGGTTGAAGCACACAAATACATGCGCCGCAAATCGGGCGAGCCTTATATATTGCACCCTTTGGCTGTAGCTAAGATAGTGGTTGAAGAGATAGGCCTGGGTGTTACCTCTGCAATATGCGCATTGCTGCACGACACAGTTGAGGATACCGAAATTTCGCTGGAGGATATAGAGCGCGAGTTCAATAAGCCAATAGCCAAGATAATAGACGGGCTAACCAAAATATCGAACGTTGTAGATATAAAAGGCGATACTACATTACAGGCCGAAAACTTCCGCAAAATACTTTTAACGCTGGTTGATGACCCCAGGGTTATATTAATAAAGCTGGCTGACAGGCTGCACAATATGCGCACCCTGGAAAGCATGAACCGCGAAAAGCAACTCAAAATTGCGTCGGAGACCACCTATATCTATTCGCCATTAGCGCATAGGCTGGGCCTTTATGAGATTAAGTCTGAAATGGAAGACCTCGCCATGAAGTATACCCAGCCGGATACCTATACGGAAATAGCACAAAGCCTTAAGGAAACGAAAAGGGACAGGACGCGTTACATTAATGAATTTATAAAGCCGCTAAAAGAGATACTCACAGCTAACGGGCTGGAATTTGAAATATATGGCCGGCCGAAGGCCATACACTCCATTTATAGTAAAATGCGTACCAAGAGTGTCACCTTCGACGAGGTGTACGACCTTTTTGCTATACGTATAATACTGAAATCGCCACTGGAGCGAGAGAAGGAAGACTGCTGGAAAGCCTATTCGGTGGTGACCGATATTTACCACCCCAGCACGGAGCGCCTGCGCGACTGGATAAGTGTACCCAAGGGTAACGGTTACGAGGCCCTGCACACTACCGTTATGGGCCCAGGGGGTAAGTGGGTTGAGGTGCAGATACGGTCGGACCGTATGAACGAGATTGCCGAAAAAGGCCTTGCCGCTCACTGGAAGTATAAGGAAGGGGCAGTGACAGCGCAAGAGAGCAAACTGGATAGCTTCCTGGAGCACCTGCGCGAAATACTGGCTAACCCCGATACGGATACTATTGATTTCATACAGGATTTTAAGCTCGATTTATTTACCGAGGAAATATACATTTATACGCCTAAGGGCGATATGCGGGTGCTGCCTAAAGGCGCTACTACGCTTGATTTTGCCTTCGATATACACAGCGAACTTGGCATGAAGTCAATAGGCGCTAAAGTGAATTATAAACTGGTGCCACTTAGCTACCAGCTTCACAGCGGCGACCAGGTGGAAGTAATTACTTCCTCCAAGCAAAAGCCATCGGAAGACTGGCTGCAGTTTTTGATAACGGCTAAGGCCAAATCGAAAGTGAAGAGCTATATAAAGGAAGGGCGCAGGAAGGTGGCAGAGCAGGGCAAGGAAACGCTCAAAAATAAGCTCACGCAGATGCACGCCCATATGTCCCATTTTAACCTGAATGAGATTTGTGCGCACTTTAAAATATCCACCCACCTGGAACTGTATTATGCTATTGCAACGGGGGCTATTGACCTTAGGGAATTAAAGGACTTCACCCCGCATGGCGAAAAATTGCTGCACCCCGCCAGGGATGCCAAAAATGAGGCTAAAAACCTGCTGAGCGAAGGCGAGGCCCAAAAGATTTTGCCAGCCAAGGGCGAATCGGTAATACTGGGCGAGGCTACCGATAAAATTGTTTATAAATTGGCCTTGTGTTGCCAGCCCATACCCGGTGACAATGTGTTTGGGTTCAGTACAGCAGGGGAGGGGCTTACCATTCACCGCACAGATTGCCCTAACGCTGCCAAGCTACTAGCTAACTATGGGCACAGGATTATTAAAACCAAATGGGCGAAGAATAAGGAAATTTCTTTCCTTGCCG
>CANBTK010000032.1 GCA_947372365.1 Flavipsychrobacter stenotrophus
AAGCAGGTAGATTATGTTTTAGGCAAGTGGACTGCGAACGAAATACCTTTTGTAAAAGATGCCATACTTAAAAGCGTTGATGCAGTGGAGTGCTGGGCTACGCAAGGCATTGGAAAGGCTATGACTGAGTTTAATAAATAGGCCGCATTTTGTTGTAAAAGGGTAGTAAACCGTTCAATTTCGGGTATTGCCTATTTTAGTATTGTCTGATTGCAATAACAGCTTGGCGTTTCCGGCTGTAAAGCAATGTGGAATTTATAAAAAAACCACATTTTTAAAACCAAACGGCAGAATTCTACGTATTTTTAGATATTCCTGTCATTAGCTGTTGTTTTAACCGGGGCTGGCAACAGTTTTGAAAGCGGCGGCAATAAAAGTTGAGAATGCCTTATCCTTATATTCGCAAGTTAGCAGGCCGGATTTATACTTATTTAAGTGCGGTACCCGCTACGGTGCGAGAACCGGACTATTGGTTTTATAATATCAGTAACCTGGCATACTCCCTTATTACATTATTGCACTGCTTCTGGCTGGTAGTTTTCTACTGCATTGGGCAGCACACTATGATGCTGGTGCAGCTATTGAGCATTGCAGCCTACTTTTTGGCAACATTGCTAAACCGCAAAGGCCATCATGTTTTTGCGATGGTTATTGCGCTTATGGAAGTTAACATGCACCAGTTGGTGGCAGTTATGTTACTGGGCAGGGATACCGGCTTCCAGAACTTCATACCACTTGTTTCAATACTCCCGTTCCTTAAGTACAATTCCAATTGGTTTATCAAAGCCTCATTGGGCAGTTTATGCCTGTTCTCCTACCTTGCTATAGAGTACGTAATAGATGGAGTAGCCCCCGTTTATATTTTAAGCCATAGGCTGGTTAGTTTTTTCATGCTATCTAATGGCATTCTTTGTTTTTTCCTGGCGGCATTGTGGGGCATAGTCCTCGCTATATCTTACCAGCGCACAGTGGGAGCACTCCTCAAAAAGGAACAGGAGTTATTTGCATCGGAAAAAGCTGCGGAGCAAGCGGATATACTCCGCAAACTAGAAGTAAAGGAAAGGGACAATGAAATTTTTCAGCTGCGCAATGTAGAGCTAAAAAACAGCAATGACGAAATATTGCTGCAGAAGGAACTGATTGAAGCGCTTGTATCGGAGCAGGAAATTATCATATCTCAAAGGACAAAAGAACTGGCAGAGGCTAATACTAAGCTGGTGCATGCCAACAGGAAACTGGTAGAGTTGATACAATATAACGCGCACAACCTGCGCGAACCACTGGCAAGGATAATGGGGGCTATGATTGTTGTTGACTATATGAGCCCGGAAGAATTTTACAGCGAAATATGGCCCCAGATGGGCAAAGCGGTAAATGACCTGGACACAAGTATAAAGGACGTGATAACGATAGCCGACGACACCATTAAATTGTATGGCTGATTAAATGTTGTTAATTCAGGCATTGCCTGAAGTGCCATTTTTAACCCTAAAGTGAATCTAAAACTTTGCCGGTGTTTTCGGTAGTTTCTTTTTCCTGATTGGGTGTTTCCCTCTCTACAGTAATAGTACACTCGGTTATCAGTGTTGCCAATGCGCCAACTGCCGCCAGCACTGGTGCGAAGAAAATACCTACAACACCAACGGTGAGCGGAAACGACATAAGTTCCTTGCCCGATTTATCCGTTATAGTTATTTTCCTTATGTTGCCTTCGGCTACTAATTCCTCTACTTTTTTCAGCAGGTTTTCCCCGCGTAGCGTGAAAGATTCTTTTATGCCCACAATGTTTATAATTTAAATCAGGTTCAAATGTCGGTTATTATTTTCCGTAAAACGATAGGGGCGGCATATTTTTGAAAAAGGTAACCTAAGTACAAGATTGATAGTTAATCCATTTTTGCCATTGGCTGCCTAATAATTGTTTTCAGTTTTTCGGGTGCAGTGCGGCGCATATCGGTAAGGTATATTTCGCGGTGCTTGCCATGCAGTTGGCACCCGTTTTCTTTAATAAAGTTGTGCAGCCTCATTATGTTAGGCCCCTCGGTATTATATGGGCCTATGTGCATTAGCTGGGCGCATAAACCCTCTTCCATGCTTTCCAGCCTTACACTGTCAAGCAGCGGGAGTGCCTTCTTTTTACCCGCCATTTCTTTGGCCTGTGCCACAATCTCAGCCGTAACAAAACCAGGCTGCATAATCATCATTGTCCATTTCCAGTTGGCTTTGTTATCCTGCGCGAAGTTAGCCATGTCGTCTGCCCACCATAGCCCTTCCAGCGGCATTACCCCATAGTCAATTTGTTGCGCGCCCTTTTTAAACATAAACTTTATGGTATAAGACAGGGTATATAAAGCGCTCACTGCATCCTGGAACAACTGCGAGTTATTGGGGTCTCCATAACCATCGCACATCAGGTAATTCAATTTGGGCACAGTAACAATGCTGCATTTTTTATCGGATGCTTTGTACAGGGTAGCCAGTTCCTTTTTGAAATCCCGTTTTTCCATGTTAGTTTATTTAATCGCTGTTTGTGGTAATTCAATGTTCCGTTTTTTCATTTCTTCGGCTAGTTTGGCGGGTATTTCCCTGCAGGCACAATGCTGGGCGTGAGCAAGGTGCCACGCTATCCTTTGCTCCATTGTGGGGTTTTCAGGCATTATGTTATGCAGGTGCCAATCTTTGTTCAGTTTCATTGTGCAGGTTTTTAAGTCTGTTACATACAAAGTTCCATAAAAATGGTGCAATGCCTGCAAGCAGCAAAGGTAGGGCGCGGCTACTACTGGTTGATGACAATCACGATTGCCTATGCTGATTCTAATCAGTATTACTTTTTATCGGTTGGTTGGCCTGGAACAATACCGGCATTGACTGAAACCAATTTACTGGCGGGCAAAGCAAGCTATTTTTACAGCATTAGGTAACAGGCCAAAAAACTTCGGTATGGTACACGCAAAAGGTTATACAAATAGGGTGGCGGGCTATTTTAGCGCATTACTAAGCAGCCTGCGCAGGAAGATACGTGGCCTGTTTGTGCCGGAAGTTGTAGAGGTGGAAGTTGCGGATGGTAAGAAGCGTTCTGCTTATACCTATAAAGTACTGGCGAAAGAATAATACGGCATTGGCTCGCCTTGTGAGTGGGCAATGGAAGGGGCGAAGCGTGATTGCCTGTTGTTATATATCGATTGGTATGTTCTATGTTGTGTATCCTAAAAAAAAGTAGTAAGGAAAAACCCGGTGGTGTTGCCACCGGGTTTTGAGTATTATTTAGATGATACAGGGACTGTAATATCTAATTCTGTAAAATCTTTGTCATTGCCCTTCGCTTCGCCTATGCCGAAGTCAGTACGATTGATTTTGAATGAGCCTTTAAATGAGCCTTTGCCGCCGCTGGCCTGAAATGTAAATGGTATGGTTAAAGGTTTTTTTACGCCATGCATTTCAAGCTGCCCGGCTGCAGTATAGCCAGTTGCTGTTTTGGTTACTGCTGTTGACGTGAAGTGGATAGTGGGGTACTTTTCAGCATCGAACCACTTCGCACTTTTGGCATGTTTGTTTTTGAGGCCATTTCCTGTATTAATCGAATTTACGTCAATGGTTACATCAAACTTAGCAGCCGAAGGGTTGCTTTCGTCGAAAATAATACCGCCCTTTAAATCTTTAAAAATACCGTCGGCATTTTTGTCGGAGAATTTCACTGCAAATCCGGTATTGATAGCCCAATCAGGGGAGTTAATAAATGTAAATGCAGAGCCAGCCAATAAAACGGCCATGGCTGCGGGAATTAAGAGTTTCTTCATTTTGAGAGTTGTTTATTTTGTTAGCCAAAGGTGCATACTTATAGCTGAACGCAACTTAACCTGGATTAAGAAATATAGTTAAAATTCCCCTGCTAATGGTGCCCCTTGGCAAGGCCGCGGCGTATTTTGCTGAGTGCCTCGGGGGTAATGCCCAGGTAAGAAGCAATCATTTTTTGCGGCACCCGTTGTGCCATTTCTGGGTAGGTGGCCAGGAAATCCTGGTAACGCTCCAATGCAGTGGCACTCATGAGCATGATGATGCGCCTTTGCAGCACTGCCATACGCTTCACAAGCTTGGCAAATACGGGCCTTGGTACGGTTGGCGATTCTTCAAACCTTGCCATAAACTCACGGTCAAACACTTCAATTTCGGAGGCTTCGATAGCATCTATGTACAATTCAGCAGGAGTGTTGGGTAATAAAGATTCATTGGCGCTTATGATCCACCCTTCAGGTGCAAACATGAAAATATGCTCCTTCCCCTTTTCATCAACAGAGTAGCTCCTCAGGCAGCCTTGTTTTACAAAATAGGTTTTGCCATATAGTTCGCCTTTCTTCAGCAGTACCTGCCCCTTGGCAACATGTTTACTGATAATGCCCGATTGCAGCATTTCCAGTTCGGCTGGTAGCAGGAAAGCGCCAATGGCAAATTCGTCTATGAATGATCTCATTTAATACGCAGTTAAAATCAGGCTAAAGGTATTGATGAAACATGAGTTACAGTGAATCATAGAATATTTCCACTAATTTCGAAACATGAAGCCGTTAACACTTTTTATACCCTTTCTTTTGCTTACTATGCAAATATCTTGGGCTGATCCGCAAAAGCAACAAAAACAAAGCACCACTGAATCCCTTAATAAAAGGGCAGGCAGGCTTAAGTTGCTTTATGCAAAAGCCACCGGATCTGCACACAATTACAAATTATACCAACCGCAATTTTTTAATGAATTTCCCAGCACTTTTAGGGAGTTTGATGCGTTGTACGGATACCGTAATGGAACTGCTGCACCACTTTACCACGAGGCTGAGAGCCACATAATCGGCCTATTCAATAGTATGGAAGTAGTCAACGACACACTCTACTACAACAAACTTATTTCTATAGCAATAGGTGGTGAATGGGATGCTGACGCTGTAAACTTTTTTCAAGGTAAATTAGGGGACAGGGTATGCAAAAACATGGCGTTGACAGTTTACTTATTGGATAAATTACCCATTGAAAAGGTGAGAAGTTTTTGGTTTTTCTATTTTGACGGGGTGCACCCCAAAAAACAGATCGAACCTTGTTTGCGCCCCCTTGCTGATAGCAATCCTGCCACGTATAAAATAATTGTAGAAGCAAAAAGGAAGGTAATTGCCAAATGGGGTAAGGATGGCCACGGTGATTAGTGCATACCCGCCTGAACCCACTGATGGCTGTAGCCTACACTTTTGGTGGCAATCAGGTGTTAAGTAACCCCCTTGTATAGCATACCAGTTGTTTGGGTGGCTATTTCTTCGTACAATTATAAGGCACTTAGCAAAGTTTAATTCAGGCATTTACGTCTATAGTATATGGGTATTAATAGCAACATCATCAGTATCTCAAAGCCTATCGCGGTGGTAACATCATGCCTTATTTTGATGCTCTTGCAATCAACCGAAACGAGTGCCCGCTTCAGGCGCTCAATGGCCACGCCTAACTTGCTTGCAACTTCTTTTGAAAAAAGGGAAGAGGTTGTAACAAAGGGTGGAGAAGTTAGAGGATTAGTTTCAGATAATAAAGGTGAGGCAATATTGGGCGCAAGTGTTCGTATCAGTTGGAATGGAGGAACTGTAGCCGGTACGACGACAGATTTTGATGGTAAATATAAAGTAAAACTACCCGAACCCGGGACTTTTGATATAGATATTACTTACTCGGGCTTTGATACATTTTCATTAAGGGACATTCGTATTTCCTCGTTCGATACTATTGTTGTTAATTGTAAATTATCACCAATAAAAAGCAAAGGTCTGGGCATTTTATATAAACATCGTAACATTCCTTTGGACTGGCGGCGTGGTGAACGCAGTTCGATCCTTATAGGCGAGGAAATCAAAATTAAGAGGGACACTACTCAAATTGTAGATTCAGCCAATAAAAAGTAAAACCCGTTCTCCTCCGCTTTTTGCAATCAATTAAATGTTGATTATTTTTTATGCAGTTTGTCTCGTCGTTTGTATATCAACATGCTTCAATGCAGTATTGAGCATAATAATGCCATGCAAGCGGCTGATTGTCAATTAATTGTAGTGTTAAGTTGCAAAATGTGTGCGTAACTTTTTTGTCGTTTGAAATGATCGGCTGAAATTTGTTAGGGTTGTAGGTGCAATGCTTTGCGCTTACCCCTCACGATATGATGGCAAATTCAAAAACAAAAAAATCCGAATTCGTGAGGCGGCACATACAAACCCTCAAACCCTTCAACGCTGTCAAACCCGCAGTTGCGTTTACCGTAAGTTGCCACAAAAAAAACTGGATTTGTGAGACGATCATGAAAAACTATAGTTGGTGGCGTGAATTGCTAACCTGCTGGACAAGTAACCGGCTCGCAGCACTTACAAAAACAACAAAGCCCCGCACAGCAGGGCTTTGAAAATATCATCCGGGCGTATTCGTGCACCTCCCTCTACTTGGAAGAGGGCAGGGGTGAGGCTTATACGGCCAGCGTCCAGCCTTTAGTATCCTTGGTACGGCCGTAGCGGATATCGCCTAATTCTTTTTTAAGCCAGTTAGCAGTTTCCCAGGTTTCCACCGGCGGAAGTTCCATTTTAGTATCGTGGTAGGTAAGTGCAGCTATTGGCGCAATTGATGCAGCAGTACCAGTACCAAATGCTTCTTTAAGCTGGCCGTTGTGGTAAGCAGTTTCAATCTCATCAATGCCCAGGGTGCGCTCTTCAACAATGATGCCCTTGTCCCTTAGCAGCGTAATTACGCTATCGCGCGTAACACCAGCAAGTATAGTATCGTGTTTGATATCCGGGGTAATAACTTTATTTCCAATTACGAAGAATACGTTCATAGTGCCAATCTCCTGCACATATTTATGTTCAAAGCCGTCGGTCCATAGGATCTGGTCGTAGCCCATTTTGCGTATTTCCATAGTTGGCAGCATGCTCATGCCATAGTTGCCTGCAGCCTTGGTAAAACCAATGCCGCCGGGGAAAGCACGTACATATTTGTCCTGTACGTATATTGAAACAGGCTTGCTGTAATAAGGGCCCGCCGGGCTGGTAATAATCATGAACGTGAATTTTTCAGCGGGTTTAACGCCAATAAACTCATCAGTTGCAAACATAAAAGGGCGAATATACAGCGCAGTATCTGGGGACGATGGTATCCAATCCCTGTCAAGGTTTATCAGCTGGCGCATGCCTTCAATAAAAATATCTTCAGGCACATCAGGCATTGCCATACGGTGTGCCGATGTATTCATGCGCTTCCAGTTGTCCCTTGGGCGGAAAATCAAAGGGTTTCCATCCGCATCTTTATAGGCTTTAATGCCTTCAAATATTGCCTGCCCATAGTGTATGAACGTTGTGGCAGGGCTTAATGACAGGTTATGAAACGGTACAATTTCTGGCTTTAACCAGGCACCATTCTCATAATATGCTATCAGCATATGGTCGGAATAAATCTTACCAAACTGTATGTCGGCAAAATCCACTTCGCTTAAACGGCTTTTTTCTACTTTATTTATGCTGATATCCATTGAAGAAACACCCATAACCCCCAAACAATTAAGAAACTTTTTAGATTAATTTTGCACAAAGAAACAAATTTTTCACGAAAGCAGGTAGTGTGCCCGAAATGTGGTTAATTTGTTGGTAGTAACATGGATATAATTAATACGGATATCATATTGAGCGCCCATGATGTATTTTGGGAGACGGCACAACAGGCGGAAAACTTATCGCGCAAACCTGTGCTTATTATCAGTACCCCTTTTATGCCGGGCGACGCTGAAAGCGCCCAACTGGATGGTATTTTAAAGGCTGGCTGCCAGCTTAATGAAAGCCAGTATAATATCATTTACCTTAAAGATAGCGAGCAAGTGGCGTGGCATAAGCTGCGCGATGCGCTACAGCCTAAGGTAGTGCTGTTATTTAATGTTATGCCATCTCAGCTTGGCATAGCTGCATTGTTCAGGCTGAGCGAAATAAACAGGTTCGATGATGGCTATTGGGTACCCACGCTATCCCTGGCTCAGGTAATAGAGGATAAAGCATTGAAGGGCAACCTTTGGAACAATGCACTGAAACGGCTGTTTGTAGAAAAACTGCACGGCGATTTGGTATAGCCAGAAAGGCCTTTAGGCTTTTGAAAAACAAAAGCTGCTCACTTTAGATATTATAGAAATGCCGGCACCCGAAGAGATATTAAAGCAGTATTGGGGGTACGATGGTTTCAGGCCGTTGCAAAGGGATATTATTGAAGCGGTGCTTTCTGGTAAAGATGCACTGGCTTTGCTGCCTACAGGTGGCGGCAAGTCGGTATGCTACCAGGTGCCGGCAATGGTGCGCGAAGGCCTTTGCCTTGTGGTTTCCCCGCTTATAGCCCTTATGCAAGACCAGGTAGCCCGGCTTACGGGCATGGGCATACCAGCCGTTAGCCTGCACTCAGGCATGGGGTATAAACTGGTTAAAGCTACCCTGGAACAGGCGCAACAGGGCGAATATAAACTGCTTTATGTATCGCCGGAGCGGCTGCAAACCTATCTGTTCAGTGACTACTTGCCGGGCCTTGATATTAACCTGATAGCGGTTGACGAGGCACACTGCATTTCGCAATGGGGGCACGATTTCAGGCCTGACTACCTGAAAATTGCAACCATCAGGGAACTCTTTACCAATGTGCCTATGCTGGCACTCACTGCCACGGCTACTGCCGAGGTGCAGCAGGATATTGCGAAGCAGCTACAACTCAAAAAGCCTGAATTATTTAAGCAGAGTTTTGCCAGGAAGAACATTTACTACGAGGTAAATTACTCCGAAAATAAGAATGCCGATGTGCTCAAAAATATGGGCAACCAATGCGGTATTATTTATTGCCGCAGCCGGAAGTTGACCGAGCTTACGGGTAAATTTTTGAAAGAGCACGAAATAGGTGCCGCAGTTTACCATGCCGGGCTGGCTAAAGAAGTGCGTGAAGCTGCGCAGGCTGCTTGGATGAAAAACGAAGCCCCGGTAATGGTAGCGACTACCGCCTTCGGTATGGGTATTGATAAGCCCGATGTGCGCATGGTATTGCACATTGATTCGCCCGAGCACCTGGAGGCTTGGTATCAGGAAGCGGGTAGGGCAGGGCGCGATGGTGCCCAGGCTAATTCGCTTACTTTATATAATTCTATAGACATAAAGCGGCTGGAAGAAAGCACTGATTTGCAATACCCGCCTGAGGCTTACCTGCGCAGGGTATACCAGGCAATAGCAGAATACCTGCAGATACCCATAGGGGCAGAGCCAGGCAGGTATTACCCGTTTGATATTTTTGATTTTTGCAACAAGTTTTCACTGGCTGCAGTAGAGGCCATTTATGCCCTTAAGCTGCTGGAAAGGGATGGTTTCTGGACACTTTCCGAAGCTGTATACCAGCCTTCAACAGTACAGTTTATAACCAGCAGGCATGTGCTGGATGGCCTTTCGCAGTCGCACCCGGCACTGGCTTATGTGGCTACCGGGTTGCTTCGTATGTTCAATTCTATCTTCTATTACCCTACAGCAATAAGGGAATCGGCCGTAGCCTACAGGCTGAAAATAAAGCAGCCTGAACTGCTGCAGGCGCTGGAGCTTTTGCACCGTATGGAGATAATTGAATACAACAAAACAGGAGAAGGCCCCCAAATGTTTTTTCACCACCGCAGGGCAGATAGCAGGCACCTGATAATTGATTTGAACCGGATAGCGAGGCTTCGGCAGCGGCACCTGGAGCGGACCGATAAAATGATTGAGTTCCTGAGCAATACCGAGGTTTGCCGCGAACAATTTGTACTTAACTATTTTGGGGAGCCAGATGCAAAACCTTGTGGGCATTGTGATATATGCACCAACAATAACGCCAAGCCAATAAAACACCTCGCCCGCGAATTATTAGTGCGAATTGCAGCTGAGCCACAAACCCTGCAGCAACTTACCGTAGCATTTAGCAATAGTCAAAAAGCAGCAGCCATTGCAGCTATAAGGGCCATGATTGACGAAGGTGAAATAATCGTAGATGTAAACGGGGCATTGACATTGATTTAGGCTTTTCCGCATTTCAATTCCTTATTCCTTTTAGATATTAAAAACGCACTGAAAAGAAAATGGCCTTACGTTACATGTCACCCTTCGGACAGGGTGGTTATG
>CANBTK010000033.1 GCA_947372365.1 Flavipsychrobacter stenotrophus
GTATCTTGACATGATGCCGTGAATATTTATTGCGAAAAGTACAAAAATAATGCCCAATTCTATAACATATCATCATCAGGTATCTCCATCCGTATGCGCCAATGCTTCGGAAGGTAGTTGTTAGAGCGGTTTCCAAGGCATTTTACCCATCCTAAACCAAGGTTGTTAAATTTAATTAACCTCCAGCCTTTTTCACTTTCCGGCGTGCCAAAATCCTCCCTTTTCAGGAATTGCAGGGCCTGATCTCTATTTACGTTGATAGCTGCTATGCCAGCGGAAGCATCAATACTCAGTGCAATGGCATGCGCCGGAATCCATTCTTTGGCCGTTGGCGAGCCGATATTCAGCCCCGCCTTGCGGAAGTACAACGCTTTTTGCAGCATTTGCCAGTCTGGCAGGTGTGCGGCATCAATAGCGCTGAACATATCTTTACTCCATTCTATGTATTGCCAGTCCTTTGGGGCGAGCAGGTGGGCTGTTTGCGCTGCAACCTTAGCCATATCCCGGGCTTTGACCCTTTGCGTTTTCAGGCTGCCCGCTTCCCCGGTTTTCTTTATGGCGGCTATGAAAAAGCCTTCGCCATTTATCTTGCCGGGAAAAAACCTGTACCCCTTCATTTCCTTTTCAGGCGATTGTACTTCTACTATTCCCCATTCATCTTGTAATGGCACAGCCAATGTTTTGGCATCAAATTCACCTGCTACCCAGTCTAGTATTTGTTCATCTTCTTCCATTGAAAATGAGCATGTTGCATAAATTATTACACCATCTTGTTTAAGTGATGGCCAAATGTCGGCAATAATGCGTTGCTGCCTGCCGCTGCAAAGGGCCACATTATCTTCGGTCCAGTTCGTGAGTGCACGGATATCTTTCCTGAAAAGGCCTGAGCCGCTACAGGGCGCATCAATAACAATCACATCAAAATAGCCGGTAAGCTTAGTAAAGTCGCGAGGGTCATTGCAAGTAACCCAACTATTGGTATTGCCCCAGCGCACCAGGTTTTCCTCCAGTATCGATGCCCGGCTGCGGATTACCTCGTTAGATAATAAAAGGCTGGTAGGCTTAAGCAGAGAAGCAACAAGTGTGCTTTTGCCGCCGGGCGCAGCACACAAATCCAGTACACGAAGCGCGCCATTATCTTCTATTGTGCTTTGCCATTCGTGCGAAAGGAACATAGAAGAAGCCTCCTGCACGTAATATGCACCGCCATGGTAGGCAGGGTCCAGCGTAAAAACAGGCCTTGTAGTAAGGTAAAGCCCATCGCTGCACCAGGGTATAGGTTCCCCTCCTATGTTTGAATTGCCCCCCTTGGTAGGGTGCAGCCTTACGGAAGTAACAGCTTCCTGTTCATGGGCAGCCAAAAATGAAGCTTCATCGAAGCCGGGTACTGTGCGTAGTTCGTTGAGGAGTGGGGCTGGGAGTAGCAAAATCCTTATAGGAGCTGTTTACGGCTCCGGGCATAAAGGTAAAAGATAATTCCGATTCGCATTTCCCGCCTCGCTAGAGGCGTTTGCCTGCAAAAGACCAAGAGGCGCTATTGGAAGCGTGGGCATCCATATAGTTGATGAAAATGCTGTCGTTACTGAATGTTACATTTTGTGAAACTGATGCCGATGAAACTATTGGGTAACTATTGGTGGCATTTATCGTGGAACTTTGATAGAAACTCATAGATCCATAGCTGCTATCGTTATTACAAGGGTTAGATATTAAGTAACCAAAGCCCGAAACTACCAAAACAGGCTGGCTGGCCACATAAGATACAAAAAATGTATCCTTCAATGCTCGTGAAATGCTGCCGCAGCCCTCTACGTTTTTAGCCGAAATTAACCTGCCCGCATAAACGTCAGTTTTAGAATACGGGTTCACTGGCGTAGTGTTTTGTTTCTTGGTGCAGGAAAATACAGCCAGCAACGGCAATGCAAATAAAATGGAAGGTTTCATAAGGATATCTTTTTCTATTAAACTAAAAAGGTGTCGAAATAGTATTTAGCAGATGCTTTAACAATTTCCGGCATTAGGAATTTAACGCGAAGGACACAGAGGGGCCGCAGAGAAGGCGCAAAGGCAAAGTGAGGTAAGTACAGTAGAAACAGTTAACCGCTACTTTCTCTTCCCCCTGAAAAAACAGTTATCATTGGTGTTGCAGCGCCAGTGCTGCACATTGATAAAGAAGCTGTCGTTCCTGAATTCTATGGTCTCGTAAATGTGGGTTACATCATTAAGGAACACAAATTTCTTTTGCGAGTCGGCTTGTATGGTGCGGGAATAGGCATAGGTTTTGTAGCCGCTATCGGCTGCGGCATTGCAAGGGTTGTTAATAATATAGGTATTGCCTGTAATGTCTATGGCCGAAGTGCCTTTAAGGTAGGCGACAGTAAATGTTTCATTGATGGTTTTTGAAAGCGTACCGCAACCGTCAGCCCATTGGCTGTCAATAGTTTGCCCGGTATAGGTTTCTACCTTGCTATAAGGGGAGGCGCTGGCAGAATCCAGCGGCAGAATGGTTGTTGGGCTGCCCTGTTTTTTGTGGCAGGCGGTAGCGAATACAATAAATACCAGGCAGGCGATACATGTTTTCATAAAAAAGGGTTGTAAGCCTGCTCATGGCTTACAACCCTACAACGTTGTTTTCCCCAAAATATTATTTGGCTACTTCTATCTTAACTTTCTTGTTTTTTATCCTTTCGTTTTTAATCAACTGTAGCACATTGCTGGCTTTTACTTTGCGCACTGCCACAAACGAGAAGAAATCTTTTACCTCAATAAGGCCTATATCTTCTTTTTTCAGTTTGCCTTTCTGCGACAGGAAGCCTACAATATCTACTTTGTTCACCTTGTCTTTCTTGCCAGCGGCTATAAACAGGGTAGTCCATTTGGGTTTGGCAGGTACGGTAACTTCTTCAGGTATTATAATTTCTTCAGTATCAGCATCTATATAATCGGGCAGTGTTTCTTCAGCCGATAGTATGAGTACTGCGGTGCCGCTGGCATCCATACGCGCGGTACGGCCATTACGGTGTATGAAGGCATCTTCCGAAAGTGGGAGGTGGTAATGTATGATGTACCTGATATTGGGTATATCCAGGCCGCGGGCTGCAAGGTCGGTAGTTACCAACACATCAACAGTGCCATTCCTGAATTTGCAGAGGGCGCTATCGCGTTCCTGCTGCTCCATGCCGCCATGGTAAAACTCATTGGTAATACCTTTATCGTGCAGGTAGGCGCTGGTGCGCTCTACTGATTCGCGGTGGTTGCAGAAAACAATGGTTGACTTACCGCCGGTATGGCAAATGAGTTTAAACAGGGTATTGGTTTTATCCTTATCATCGGCCTGAACGGTTTTTATATCCAGCCTTTTATACCCGCCTTCTTCAACCCCAACCAGGAAGTTAAGGCGCTCAGGCTGTTTCAGCCCTATAAAATCAGGGATTTCAACGGCTTCGGTTGCTGATGTAAGTATGCGCTTATTGATGTTAGGCAACGAGCTGATAATAAATGACATCTCTTCCTCGAAGCCAAGCTCCAGCGATTTGTCAAATTCATCAAGCACCAGCGTAGTAATAGAATCAACAGTGATGTTGCCTCGGCGTATGTGGTCGCAAAGGCGGCCAGGCGTGCCTACCAGCAAGGCTGGGGGCTGCTTCAGGTTGTTCTCCTCGGTTTCGCGAAGGTGGCCGCCATAGCAACTGGTAATTTTAAGGCCAGTACCCATTGACTTAAATACCTGCTCTATCTGCTGCGCCAGTTCACGCGAAGGCACTATTATAAGGGCTTGTGTTAGTTTGTTTTTTACATCCAGCAATTCCAGTACTGGTAAAAGGTAGGCTACGGTTTTCCCCGATCCGGTAGCGGAAAGCAGCACTACATCATTATGTTTCTGATTGGCTTCAATAGAAGCCAGCTGCATTTCGTTGAGCTTTTCAATTTTTAAATAGGTAAGAATCTGCTCAATTGAATATTTTTTGTCTTGCATTTCGGCAAAAGTACGAAACTTTGGGCGTGGGTGGCTATATTATATGGCGGCAGCATATTAATAGTCGTTTCGCGCCAGCGCGAAACCCAAACAATTCCCGATTGGAAGAAAAATCAATCAAATAGGCCGGGTTTGCCACGCCCTAATTAGGTTGCCCGGTGGTAGGGTGGCTTTCTACATACTCTTTCATGTTTTTGAGCCCGTTTTCAAAGTCCTTGCTGAGCAGGTTGTCAATATTCATGAAAATGGTCATTGCGTTCCATGGGTAGTCAAAATGATTGGTGAAGCTGAATGTTGCTTTGGTGCCTCCTGCCATATCTTCTGCTTTCAGCGAGCCAAATGTAGTTATGTGCTGCGGCTTTATCAGGTCGAACTGGTAGACCATTGATGTGCCGTTTACAGAAGTAAGTTTAAATTCGGCTTCCCCGGTCTTGCCTATATCGCCCACCCAATGGTAAGTGCTGCCGGGCATGCCATCTTCGCCCGCGAAGGTGTTTTTCATAGTCGTATCCAGCCTTGTCCATGGGCTCCAGTTAGGCCAGTTCCTGAAATGCGACATCTGGGTAAATACGGCTTCTTTGGGTGCCTGAATAATTATAGAGCGGGAAACAACTATATCTTTAGGCTGTTTGAGCCCAACAATCAGCAACCCACCTATGAAAAGCGCCAGAATAATAAAACAGTAGCGAAAGAATTTCTTTGTTGTCATATAACAGGGCTAAAATTATAGAATTATCCGTAAAGCCCTGAAGAATTATTCAGTGCGGGCGTGTTATCAGCCAATTGATAGCCTTCTTTAGCCCGCCAGATGCTCCAATTCGGTGGGGCTTAACAATAATTAACCGCTATCTGAACAACTTTTTTCATTTTTAATGGTTGTAAGAGCTAAGAACGATTATTTTTGTTTCGTTAATTACACGCTATGCAATTTGATTTTAAGAAAATTCGTCTTGATTTGCTGGGTATCGCCATTTTTGCGGTAGTATCCTTACTCTATTGTTTACCACAGCTACAGGGGAAAAAACTCAGCGCACACGATAATATTTCGTGGCAGGGTGCGGCCCACGAGGGCATGGCCTACCACGAAGCTACCGGTAAAGATGTATTGTGGTCTAACAGTATGTTTGGCGGCATGCCCACTTATACAACGTATGTGGCATCCAGCAATACCAACTATACAAGCTATATACAAACCATACTGCAGGGCATCGGCAAGCCAGCCTACTTCTTTTTTATTGCTATGGTGTGTTTTTACCTTCTGGCCAGGGTGTTGGGCATGAACAGGTGGCTGGGCATGGTTGGCGCCTTTGCCTATGCATTTTCGTCGTATAATGCCATTATAATAAGTGTGGGGCACGAAACCAAAATGCTTACTATGGCTTACCTGCCTGCGGCTATAGCCGGGCTTTACCTGTTGCTTTATAAAAACGACTGGCTAAAAGGCGCTACCATTTGGGGTATAACCGTTGCGTTAATGGTTACCAACAACCACTTTCAGGTCATTTACTACTACCTTTTCATATTTGTGAGTTTCGGCATCGGGATGATGGTGCTGGCTTTAAAAGAAGGCAAACTGCAGCAATTTGTTATTTCAGGGGCAATATCTATTGCCGTGGGCTTGGTTGGTGCTGGTACGGGTATGTCATCTATACTGCCTACTAATGAGTATGCCAAGGTGACTATGCGCGGTGGTGCCAGCGAACTTTCAGGGCATGACAAAAAGGCCAGTGGCGGGCTGGATAAAGACTACGCCTTCAGGTGGAGCAATGGCATTATGGAGACTTTTTGCATAATGATACCTTATTTATATGGTGGCTCGTCTGGCGAGTCGGCAGATAAGGCGCCTAAAACCAGCGAAGCTACAGGCGGCAGGTACGAAAAACTGCCATTATACTGGGGCCCGCAGCCATTTTTAAGTGGCCCGGTTTACTTCGGCGCTGTCATCTGCTTCCTCTTTGTCCTTGGGCTTGTGGTGGTAAAATCGGAGCACAGGTGGTGGATAGTTGCAGCAAGCCTTATGGGCTTCATACTATCATGGGGCAAAAACCTGGAAGGTGTTAACTACTTCCTCTTCGACCATTTGCCTATGCTGAACAAATTCAGGACACCGTCAATGGCGCTTGTAATACCGCAGTTCCTGTTCCCATTCTTAGGTGTTTGGGGAGTTAGCGAAGTGCTGAACAGGGCTGGCGGCAACGAAAGCTTGCTGAAAGGCCTTAAAATAGCTGCGGGCGTAACTGCCGGCTTGTGTATTATTTTAGGTGTTGGTGGTAGTATGTTCTTTAGCTTTTCGGGTGTAGAAGACGGCCAGATGCCTGGCGAAATACTCAAAGTGCTTAAAGAAGACAGGGCATCGCTGGCTATGATGAGCGGTATAAAAAGTGCGGCTTTCATACTTATAGCTGCCGGGCTGCTTTGGGCATTCATCACCGATAAGATAAAGTCAACCATCTTAATTGGCGGCCTTGCCGCGGTTATTGCCATAGACCTGCTGCCTGTGGCGCATACTTACCTGAACGAAAATAATTATGAAGATGCTGCCGAATACGACAATGTATTTAAGCCAAGGCAGGCGGATGCGGCTATTTTGCAGGACAAAGACCCTTACTACAGGGTGCTTGACCTATCCAAAGACCCATATAACGATGCGGTGCAGGCATACTTCCATAAATGCGTAGGCGGGTACTCACCAGCCAAAATGGAAATTTATCAGGACCTTATTGATAAGCACTTGAGCCATGGCTTCAATGCGCAGGTACTTAACATGCTCAACACCAAGTATATAATAATTGGCGGCAAAAACAGCGAGCCTGTAGCCCGGCCTAACCCCGATGCTTGCGGCAATGCCTGGTTTGTGAGCGAGGTGAAATGGGCAAAGACAGCCGACGAAGAAATTGATGGGCTGAATGCAGGGCAAATAGGGGATACTGTTGTGGTGCCTAATGCCTTTGAGCCAAAGAAAACTGCGGTACTGAGGGAAACCTTCAAAAGCGAAATGGGCAACTACGAATTCGGTAAGGATAGCGCAGCATTCGTAAAGTTGGATAAATACGGGTTGGACGAAATTTCGTTCAAGTCGAACAATAGCAAGGCGGGTTTAGCCGTTTTCTCCGATATTTATTATGAAAAGGGTTGGAAAGCTTATATTGACGGTAAAGAAACACCAATCATGAAGGTAGATTATGTGCTGCGTTCTATTAAAGTACCTGCAGGTGCCCATAACATTAACTTCGAGTTCAGGCCAGAGAGCTTTTACAATGGCAAGAAGATAGCTATGGTGAGCAGTATAATACTCATACTTATGGCATTGGGTGCCGTTGCGCAGGCGTTCAGGAAGCAGGGTGGCGCTGCCGCTTAATGAAACAAAAAAACTACTAACTATTGGGAAGTGAAACGAATATCTTAGGAATGAGAAAAGAAATGGGGCTGGGTTTTTACCTGGCCGATTTTCTGTTCCGTAAGGTGTTGCGCCGTAACTCCAGCGTTAAATGGGCGGTACACCATACCAGTACCATCCATTGCCCAGAGAATATAACGCTGGGCAAAAATGTTTACCCCGGCGACTCCCCCGGTGTTTACATTAATGCCAAAAACGGGGTATCAATAGGCGACTACACGAACATAGGCCCCAATGTTGGGCTGGTTTCGGTAAACCATGACTTTATTAATAACGACAGGCATGTGCCAGAACCGCCAATAGCTATAGGGCGCTTTTGCTGGATGGGCATGGGGGCTGTGATATTACCTGCAGTACAACTGGGCGATTTCACTATTGTTGGCGCCGGGGCTATTGTAACCAAATCATTCCCCGAAGGGTATTGTGTTATAGCAGGCAACCCCGCCAAAGTAATAAAACAACTTAACCGCGACGAATGCAACGCCTTTGCCAAAAGCAAGGGCTAGGATTTTTTGTTTAGCGGCATGCGCACCCAAAGCCCCGAATGGGCGCAATATAGCAGCGATGGGTGCAGCCATCGAAATAAAACAATAACGGCGGGTGCTACCCATCGGAATAAAGCCAATACCAACCATACATGGCTCTAAACAAGAATACATTTTTTAGTAATTCATTTTCAATATTTACCCTGAGGTTCTTCCCGTCGCTGGCGAACCTTGTGGTAATGATATATTACTCCAAAAGGCTACCGGCAGATGTTTATGGCAATTATAACAACTTCTGGATTCAGCTGAGTGTCATCTACCCAATCATTTGTTTCGGGCTACATGCCCTTATCATGACCTATTCAGGCGATACTGTTGTACACCTTATCAGGAATATAAAAAGGAAGCAATATGTACTTTATGGAGCTTGGGCGGTTATGCTCGGCTCAGCCTTCGCCTATATGCAGTGGCATAAACTGGGCGTGCCGTTTTGGGTGTCCTTCCTGTTTATATTAAGTTTTGCAGTTACATTTATTTTTGAATCCCTGCTCATGGTTTTCAAGAATTTCAGGCTACTCATTGCAGTGAATATTGGCTATTCCCTTGCATTCTGGCTAGCGCACTATTTCGTACTTAAAGATGCATTTTCTGTAAATAAAATATTCTCTTTACTATTGATTATTACATTTTTAAGGGCTGCTATTTATATTATTTATGTAAGCTATAAGCTTAAGCGGCAAGGTACTGCCACAACAGAAATTACTATACCCGGCACTCAGCAAATCCGCTCATTGTGGCTGCACCTGGGCCTCTATGATATGGTACAAAACCTGTCGGTGTGGATAGATAAATTCATTATATCGCTGATGCTTACCTCCGGCTTATCAGCGGTTTACTACAATGGCTCTATGAATATCCCCTTCCTGCCATTGCTCATCAGTGCAGCGGGCAGCGCCTTTTTAATACAATTGGCCTCTGGCAGCCAGCAAGATGAAAAAAGCAATGCCATAGCCTTGCTCAACCAGACAGGTAAAATACTATCATGTATCGTATTCCCCGTTTTCTTCTTTTCCGTTTTTTTCAGCCACGAATTATTTGTAGGCATCCTGTTTTCTGAAAAATACGCGGCAGCTTTGCCCATCTTCATTGCGTCGCAACTGGTATTGCCGGTAAGGGCTTACAATTTTACTTCAGTTTTGCAGCGGCTGCACCAGGGGGCAACCATCAATAAGGGGGCAGTAGGGGAGGTGGTCATAGCTATTTTAATTGCCTACCCTTTGTATTTGTGGCTGGGGCTGCCGGGCTTTGCATTGAGTTTCGTTATTTCTACCTATATGCAGGCCACTTATTACATTATTGCTACCGCCAAAGTTTTGCAGGTTAGTGCCTGGAAATTGATACCTGCGGCTAACTGGGCTGCAAAATTCGTGATAATAGGCGTTGCTTTTTTTGTTATGCATTACCTTACAACCGCTTTTTGCAGCAGCAGGGCAGCCTTCTTTATGGGTGCTGGCGTTATGGTATTGGTTGTTTTGGCTGGTATATTTTTTGAGGTGAGGAAAGGGAAAGGCAGCGCGGCGTAGGCGGTTGCTGTTATTTTATTTACCGGTGCGTACATTTGCCACATGCCAAATACAGATTCCATTTTAAAAACCATGCTGGCTAACGACCACTTCAGCAAGTGGCTGGGCATTGAAGTTGACGAATACCGCGAGGGCTATTGCAGGCTGCACTATACGATAAGGGAAGAAATGCTGAATGGTTTTGGCATAGTACATGGCGGCGCGGTATTTGCAGCGGCTGACAGCGCGTTCGCCTTCGCCTGCAATTCGCATGGCCGCCTCAGTGTAGCGCTAGACGTGCATATTAGTTTTATTAAGGCTGGCAAAGCCGGGGAAGTGCTATTCATTGAGGCTAAGGAAATACATACCGGGTACAAAACTTCGTTTTACGATATTACTATTACCAATGGAGCCAAAGAAGTTGTAGCCATGTTTAAAGGCACGGCCTACCGCACCAGCAAACCTATAGGGGAATAAGGCCAAAGGTGGCACGCTTCTTGTATTTATAGCTTTCATACTGAATAGCATAGAAATTACTTTTGAATCCATTGGTATATCTGACATAAATAGTATTTTTGAGCAACTAATTGCGATACATTGAAAAAGAAAATTATAATAGTTGTTGTTATTCTAGGGATCCTCGGGGTTACAACCGGGGGCATAGTATGGTTTGCGCCACAGTCCGGCATAGGGAAGGCTATAATTGGCTCTACAATGTCCGCTATTGACCCT
>CANBTK010000034.1 GCA_947372365.1 Flavipsychrobacter stenotrophus
ATGCAGCAGGTAAAATAGTTTTTTCGCTTCTGTCGATGGGCTGCACCCATCGTTTTTGAATTGCCCCCTTGCAGGGCTTTGTGCGATGGTTTATGCACTATGTGGCTATTTCTCAGATGCACAGCACCCAGGCCATGACTGGGAATGCCATTTATAGGCCAATGGATATTTCCATGCAGAGGTTGTCGGTATCGCATGGAAAATCAAAGTTTGTAACAACATTCGATACCTTCGGAGCCGTTGATAGCTATTACCACTTATCTGAAACTTACGCTCCCTAAGGGGCCAGTGCCTAACTAAACTGCGTTGTTCTAAGGATGACAAGTAACGTAAGCCTGCTTTATTTTTCGGTGTACCATTATGGGCAATCGGGTACTATTCACTATTTGTTTCGTTTTTCCAAAATATGCCATAAAAAAGCCTTGCCACAACAAAGGGCAAGGCTTTTTAAAAAAGTATTTTGTAATTGACTACTGCCAAGTACCAGTGTAAGACCTGGTAACGTTTGCTGGGTTAGTCAATGTGTAGTTCCAGGTAATTTTTTTGGTTACAGCATCATATGTACCAGTACCAGATACAGAGAAAGTATCGTTATCAGGAGTCTGGTTGCCGATGGTGATGGTGTTGCCAGACAAAGTCGCTGTAACATCATGAGTAAAATAAGCGTTAGAGAAGTTGCTGATTTTTACGTCAGCGATAGCAGTACCCGAAGTAATAGAAGAAGTATATGTAGGTAAAGTTACTGCTGGAGAAGTCTGAACGTCAGATGCACTCCAGATTTTAATGATTTTAGTGCGTGATGCTGTTTCGCAGTTAGCACCTTCATAGCCTGTAGGGCAAGTACAAGTACCACCGCTGCAAGTACCACCGTTCTGGCAGGTTACACCTTTACACTCATCTTTAGTACAAGATGTGTAAGTTATGGCAGAAAATGTGCCGATAGTCATTAATGCGCTGAGCGCCACAAGACGAAATGATTTCATAGACTTATATTTTATTAATTGGTTACAAATTAGGTGCCAAAGATAATGGTTAAAGGCTATTTTAACAAAGAAAAACGCAAATTTAGCATAATGTTGTAAAAAATGGGATTAATTGTGTAAGCCCGGGCTTATCATTTACGAGGTATTTGCCGGCATTTTGGAGCCTATAATAAAACAACCCACTCATTGCTGAGTGGGTTGCCAATAATATAAATTGTAAAGGGAAATTACAGCATCATATCGCTATCATCGCCACTATTGCTTTGTGGAGCTGCAGGCGCTGCGTCAGCCTGTGCGGCTGCGCCATCGTTATTGTGCTGCGGGCGTGGCCTGTCGCCTTGTGGGCGTGGGCGGTCGCCACGGTCGTTGCGGTTACCACCGCCACCACCATTCCTTGGGCGGTCGCCACCACCACGGCGGTCATCGCCGCCACGGCTGCCGCGGTCATCGCCACCTTCGCGGCGTTCGCGCTTTTCAGGCTCTACGTAACCATCAGGCTTTGGCATCAGCACTTTGCGGCTCAGGCGCAGTTTACCAGTTTTAGGGTCGGTACCTACTAACTGTATCTTCACCTTATCGCCTTCGCTCAGTACGCCATCCAGCGTATCAAGGCGCTTCCAGCTTACTTCTGATATGTGTAACAAGCCTTGTTTGCCAGGCATAAATTCTATGAATGCGCCGAAAGGTACAATGCTCTTAACAGTGCCTTCGTAAGTAGCGCCTATTTCAGGTATAGCTACTATGCTGCGTATCCATGCCAGTGCTTTATCAACACTTGCTTTATCGGCAGAGAATATCTTAATGATACCTTCCTGGCCTACTTCTTCAATGTTGATCTTAGTACCGGTTTCGCGCTGCATTTCCTGTATCACCTTGCCACCAGGGCCTATGATAGCACCAATGAACTCGCGGTCAATACTTAACTGCTCGATACGTGGAGTTTGTGGCTTCAGTTCAGCACGGAATGCAGGTATAGTAGTATACATAGCATCCAGTATGTGTAAGCGGCCACGGCGGGCTTGCTCTAAAGCGCTCATCATTATTTCCATGCTCAGGCCATCTACTTTAATATCCATCTGGATACCGCAGATACCATCGCGTGTGCCGGTTACTTTAAAGTCCATATCACCCAGGTGGTCTTCATCGCCAAGGATATCGGTCAATACAGCAAATTTGCCGTTTTCGCCAGATATAAGGCCCATTGCCACACCACTTACGTGCTTAGGTACTGGTACGCCGGCATCCATAAGCGCAAGTGAACCTGCACAAACAGTAGCCATTGATGAAGAGCCGTTTGACTCAAGGATATCAGAAACCACACGTACAGTGTACGGGTAGTCAGAAGGCATCATTTGCTTCAGTGAGCGCATAGCTAAGTTGCCATGGCCTACTTCGCGGCGGCTCTGGCCACGCATCATTTTAACTTCGCCTGTTGAGAATGGCGGGAAATTATAATGCAGCATGAATTTAACGTAATCGGATGTAGCAGCCGTTTCAGAAAGCAATTCATCATCAACAGTACCTAAAGTAACGGTAGTTAACGACTGAGTTTCGCCTCGGGTAAACAGGGCAGAACCATGAGGCGAAGGCAATGGGCAACCTTCTATTGTAAGCGGGCGAACTTCGTCCAGCTTACGGCCATCAAGGCGCACGCGCTCTTCCAGCATCATTTCACGAATCACGTCTTTTTCAAGGTCGTGGAAATAAGTGCCTATTAAAGCAACGTCGGCAGCCGCAGGAGCTGGGTCGGTGGTTGTATAAGTAGCTTCAAAATCTTTACGGATTTGCTTGAAGGCATCACCGCGTTCGTGCTTGGCTAAAGCGCCTTTAGCAACCTGGTAAACCCTTTCTTTGCCGTAGGCTGCTATAGTAGCTTCAAGCTCAGCGTTGGTATAAGGCTTTGTGTATTCACGCTTAGCTGGGTTACCCACTTTTTCGCGTAAATCGTGCTGAAGTCTTACCTGCGCTTTTATTGCCTCGTGAGCCAATTCAATAGCTGCAAGCAAAACCGCTTCGCTACATTCTTTAGCTTCACCCTCTACCATCATGATGTTCTTTTCGGTAGCGGCAACAATAATATTAACGTCGGCATCTTTTAACTCAGTACGTCCCGGGTTAACAACGAATTCGCCGTTGATGCGCGCTACGCGTACTTCAGAAATAACTTCCTGTATCGGAATATCGGAAACAGCAAGCGCCGCTGATGCAGCCAGGCAAGCCAGGGCATCAGGCATTACTTCGGCATCAGAAGAAATTAAAGTAACCAGTACCTGTACATCGCACATATAGTCATCAGGGAACAGTGGGCGCAATGCGCGGTCTATTAACCTTGAAGTCAATATTTCGTAATCATTAAGGCGGGCTTCCCTTTTAAAGAATGAACCTGGGATACGGCCTGCCGAAGCAAATTTTTCCTGATAGTCAACAGAAAGAGGGAAGAAAGATTGGCCAGCTTTAGGCTCTTTGTTAGCAACAACAGTTGCCAGCACCATGCAGTCGCCCATGCGTACTACAACAGCACCATCAGCCTGCCTAGCCATCCTTCCTGTTTCGATAGAAATTTCACGCCCGTCAGCTAGTTTATAAGACGCGGAAATGGGACTTGGTATCATACATAAGTATTTTTAGAATGTCATAAAAAAACAAATTCCCAACCATAATGTAGTTGGGAACAGTTGGTTGGGAAACACTTATTTGCGGATACCAAGCTTTTCGATCAGCGAACGATAAGAAGTTAGGTTATTGTTACTGAGGTACTGTAATAAACGTTTACGGCGGCCTACCATTACAATAAGCCCGCGGTTAGAAGAAAAATCTTTCTTATTTCCTTTCATGTGGCCTGAGATATGGTTGATACGCTCTGTGAGCATAGCTATCTGTGCTTCAATAGAACCTGTATTGGTTTCTGATCCACCAAAGGTTTTAAAAATGTTTGCTTTCTTTTCAGCAGTAAAATGAGACATTTGCATCAAAATTTTTAAATAAACGACACTTTTTGAGTGTGCAAAGATATGAATTAATTTGAAAAAATGGCAATTTGAATTTTAATTAAGGTTTTGTGGGTAAAAATAACTGTTAAATTGCCGCAAAATATGTAAAGTGGGCAACTTTAAGCCACCGGGTAGAGCATATCGCGTATTCCAGTTATCAATACCCTTACCGGGCCCAAGAGTGGTGCTACGTCCCCTTCATCATAATCCAGCTCATCTTCGTAGTCAGCTTTTTGCCTCATATCAAAAAGTTTATTGTAGATAGCATTCGCCTTCCTGTCAAATTTTCCAGTTTTTACAAAATGGAGGCCGAACATTTGTAAAGCACCTGAATGCGTTTTGGGGTTAATATCAATACTTATTAGCAAAGCACTCACAGCATAGAAGCAACTATAATACAATTTATTAACAGACGTATTCCAGTATTTGTGCTGGAATAAAAACTCTGCTTCTTCAAGTACACCCAAAGCCTTTTCGATCCTGTATTTTATGATCCCCTCTTTTTCCTTACTCATAAAATAATACCCTCCCTGTTTACATTTTCAAAGTAAGGCGTTACCTTATGGTTGGCCCATCCTTTTTGGGAGTAGATCACTGGGCTGATACGCATATCTGTATCAACACCAATATCGTATAAAGCGAAGGCGATAGGGTCCGTTTCCTCGTGGGCCAGCTTATCATTGTCTTTATTTAGCAAGACAAGCAGGTCAATATCCGACTCTTCGTTATAGTCGCCACGGGCATACGAACCATATAAAATTACGGTTGCATTGGGGTCTGTACTTAGGACAGACTTTTTAATTAGGTCCAAGATGTGAGCCTTTTCTTTCACAAAACAAATTTACAAATTCTATCTGATATGAAAATGAAAGTGCCACCACAGTTTTTTACTTTCTTCTTACGGCTTTCTACTCTCAACGCCTTTTTACCACATACAAATTAACCACCAATGCCATGAGCAGGAACATGGCAACCAACTGGTGCAGCTCAGCCAGTGTTTCAAAAGTATCGAATTTACCAGGTACTATTTTAGTGGCTGATAGTACTGTAATAATTCCCAGGGCAACCTGTACCAATACAAGTATAAGCGGCCAGTTGAGCAAGCCCTTTAATGTACCAAGCTGCAGGTTGCGGCGGCTGTAGGCAAACCAGCCTATAACGGCAACCAGCAAAAGGTAAGCAATACCACGATGCATAAAGTGGATATTTATCATCAGGGCGCTCAGGTTGGCATCTTTAAAAATGCCGTTAGTAGCAAGGGTGCCCGGGAAATAAGAACCATTGATATCGGGCCAAGTAGCTGCTGCATTCGCGGCCTTAAGACCGGCCATAAAAGCCCCATACATGAGCTGGAAAAAGAGCAACGCTATTACAACAAGTAGCACATTGCTAGCCCCTTTATGCACTACCCTTTTTTCGGCCGGTATCAGCAGCTTTAGCGCGAACCAAAGCGTATAGCAAGCCAGTACCATCGCCGATACAAAGTGTGCGGCCAGCCAGGTATAATTTACGTGTATATCTTCGGGGTTTACGCCACTCCAAACCATCAATATCCCTATCACGCCTTGTAGCCCACCCAGTATAAAGAGTACTATAAATGGGCGCACCATTTGCTTATCGAAATATTTCTTAAGCAGGAAATAAACGAACCCTATTGCAAAAACAATACCCAGCATACGGGCCCAAACCCTATGCAGCCATTCCCAGAAAAAAATTTGTTTAAAGTCACTAAGGGTATAAAAACTATTTACCAGCTTAAACTGCCCTATCTGCTTATAGCTGGTAAACGCATCGTCCCACTGCCGGGCATTGAGGGGTGGCAGTATGCCAAATATCGGGTTCCATTTAGTGATAGATAGCCCCGACCCTGTAAGCCGGGTTACGCCGCCCAGCAGAGTCTGGATGATGATCATCGCTACACCCGCCAGCAGCCATATTGCAACCGCATTTTTCCTTCTCTCTCCCAAAAAAAACAGAATTTGCGCAAAGGTAGGCTGTACTTTGTAAATAGCGGGCAAGAAAAATATTCATAAAAAAAAACAATAGCAGCAGTAGCGGCGTGTATATATTACCCACTGAGCCACAATTAATTTACTATTTTTATTATGTGTAAATAATTATTGTGCATAGCATTTTTTAACAAAAATACGCATAAGTGGCGAGCAATTATTGCTTTTGATTGTGTGAAACAAATTATAGTACGTTGATATTCTTAACCTATCAAATTGTTCATGATTTTAATATCAAATATTTTTTTTGCGAAAAGTTGTGCTTTTCATACCCAATATGCTTATATTTGCTATTGGTATGCCTGCGAGTAACAGGAAATTAAAATAATTTACCCCAAATAGAAAGAAACCCAAAAAGTATTGAATCTGCATTATTAAAGATGCCTGCTTTTAAGAATAATTTCTAATATATATAAACAATCACCAACCATCATGAGAAAAGCAGACGTAGTAGGCACAATTGCCGAAAAAACAGGAATCCCAAAAGTGGACATCCTGGTTGCACTTGAAACCTTTTTTAAAGAAGTAAAATCATCGTTGATAGAAGGGGAACCTGTCTACGTACGTGGTTTTGGAAGCTTTATTTTGAAAAAAAGGGCAGCGAAAATTGGCAGGAACATCAAAAAGAATGTTGCGGTAGATATACCCGAGCATTTCATCCCTGCATTTAAACCAGCTAAAGAATTTTCGGTAGCGGTTAAAGAATCTAAGCATGAGCTAAAGGAGCATAGCCCAAGCGACGCCGACCTGTAGCACAGCTAGTTGAAACTAAACTGCGCACAAAGCGGATTTTGCTACCTTTGCGGCAATTAAATAAAATCTTTTGAAGGCAGCTCATTATATTACCGTGGCATCTGCAGTAGCCATAACCGGCTTAATCTACTGGGGAGGGAACACTATACCCCCTGCAAAAAAAACAGGGGCTGGCATGCAGCCCCCGCAAGGTGCCATGGCACAGGGCAATAACCCTGTAAAACCAATATCGTTTGACTCTTTGCTGGCATCTTCGAAAGCTATGCTGAAAAAGGGTGCTGCCGATTCGGTTAATACCATTGAAAAAGAAATTGCAGCCATTGGCGATTCGTCGCGTATGGCTGTTGTTTTTTCCAGGCTGGGCGGCGTTTGGGAGCGTAATAAACAAGTGGCCATTGCAACTTATTATAACGCAAAAGCAGCAAAGTTGGAGAATTCAGGAAAGAAGCTTACTTTTGCAGGCCAAATATTTTTGCAGCTGATGCAGGAGGAACATTCGGCATCAGTGCAAGTGTGGGAAGCAACCGAGGCAGCACGCTGCCTGGAGCTGTCGCTGAAGATAGATTCAACTAACGAAGATACAAAGCTGGCACTTGCTTCGGCATACATAGAAGGGACAGGTGAGCCAATGCGCGGCGTTATGATTTTAAGGGGGATTACCAGTAAGAACCCTAACGACGTACCCGCTAATATGTTGCTCGGGCGTATGTCAATACAATCGGGCCAATATGACAAGGCAGTGAAGAGGTTTGAAACAGTTTTAGAACAGGAACCGGCGAACTCAGAAGCAGTTTATTTTTTAGCTGAGTCGTATGAAGGCCTAGGTAACAAAGCAAAGGCGATAGAGCTTTTGAACAAATGCAAAGAGCTGGTAAATAAACCTGATTTTAGCAGGGAAATTGATCAACACATAAATACATTAAAGTAACAAATAAAATTTAAAAAACATGCCTTGCGGTAAAAAAAGAAAAAGACATAAGATTGCCACTCACAAACGCAAAAAGCGCCTGAGAAAAAACCGTCATAAGAAGAAATAAGAGAGGTAACCACAACCAAATCATCTTCCTCTAATGCTTTTATCTGCATTCACACAATTGTATTAGCAAGCGATTGCGGTACGTTTGTGTGAATGTGCTTATTACATAGCTACATATTCCACACCCTTTGGTGGCGTAATCTAAGTGCCTTGTAGTATAATTGCCCCAAAAGAGGGAGCCTGGCACTGTACAAGCCATAATTTGATCATCTTTTTAGCCTGTAATATTTATCGGGGGTTTGCTATGCACTTGTTAAGTGCCGGCATAGCCCTTAATAAGTGGCAGGGTTAATTTGTATTTTTCAATGCCGGTTTTATTGTGCCCATGCCCGTGCAATGCGGGATGATGGCCTAAAGACGGAATAATGAACAAAGAACTTATTATTAATGCATCGGATGAAGGTGTAGAAATAGCCCTTTTAGAAGATAAGAGGCTGGTTGAACTTCATTTTGAGCGGGGCCAGGACCAATTTGCCGTAGGTGACCTTTACCTGGGCAGAGTTAAGAAACTGATGCCCGGCCTTAATGCAGTTTTTGTTGATGTCGGTTATGAAAAAGATGCTTTCCTGCACTACACTGATTTAAGCCCCTACCTGCGCTCGCTTATTAAATTCAGCAAGCAGTCGGTTGACGGCAACACCAGCTGGGGCGAGAGCTTCGGGAGCTTTAAGAACGAAAGCGAAATACAGAAAAACGGAAAGATAACTGAAGTATTTAACGGGAAACCGGAAATACTTGTGCAGATACTTAAAGAGCCTATCTCATCGAAAGGGCCAAGGCTCAGTTGCGAAATTTCGCTACCGGGAAGGTTTGTTGTGGTAACACCGTTTAACGATGTTGTAGCCATAAGCCGTAAGATACATTCAGCCGACGAGCGCAAGCGCCTGCAAAAGATAGTGGAAAGCATAAAGCCAAAGAATTTTGGCGTTATTGTGCGTACCGCAGCCGAGGGCAAAAACACCGCCGAGCTGCATGCCGACATACTGGAACTGGAGAAGATGTGGAAGACCATCCAACGCAACCTGAAGGGTGCTAAAGCGCCACAGATGGTTTTGGGCGAGCAGGACAAAACAACTTCTATACTCAGGGATTTACTGAGCGTAAGCTTTCAGAAAGTGGTGGTGAATGACAAGAAAATAATGACCGAGACTAAGGAATATGTTTCACGCATATCGCCTGACCAGCAGGACATTGTTACGCTGCACACCGCTACACAGCCCATCTTTGATACTTATGGCATTACCAAGCAGGTGAAATCATCTTTTGGCAAGACTGTCAATTTATCAAGTGGCTCTTACCTTATCATTGAGCATACCGAAGCGCTGCATGTTATAGATGTGAACAGCGGCACCCGCCATGGCGAAGCCGGTCAGGAACAAAATGCACTGGCCACCAACCTGGAAGCAGCATCTGAAATAGTAAGGCAGATGCGCCTGCGCGACCTGGGTGGCATCATTATCATTGACTTCATAGACATGAAGCTGCCTGACCATAAAAAGCAGCTGCTTGATGCCATGGAAGAGCTGATGGCTAACGACCGCGCCAGGCATACTGTACTACCGGTATCTAAGTTCGGGCTGATGCAGATAACGCGCCAGCGCCTGAGGCCAGAATTAAATATATCTACTGCAGAGCTTTGCCCTACCTGCAAAGGCACCGGCAAAATAGGCCCTTCTATATTACTGGCCGACGATATTGAAAAAGACTTCAGGTACCTCATTAACCAGGGCCACCGCAACCTTACGCTGCATGTGCACCCTATACTTGAGGCCTACCTTACCAAGGGCTCCATACTCAAGCCATCTATCTCTAAAAAGTGGCTGAAGGGCACCAAGGTAAAAATGAAAATTGTTGCCGACAACAATTCCCCGCTTACCGAGTACCATTTTTACGACGCTAATACAGACGATATCATAAAGCTGTAAACCGTAAACACAAAGATATTTTGCAATGGCGCACTGTTTGGTGCGCCTTTGTTGTTTTAAAGTAGTTTTATCAGCGGAAACAGGAAGGACAATACAGCGGCTATCCCTGCAATTATCAACGCAATACCACTAAATGGTTCCCTGTCCTTAATGATCTGATATTGCATATTTTTTTTTATCAAATAAGCCTTCCTCAAAAAAGTGCAACATCCAGTTTTTGTCCTTATTCCAATTAAGATACAAATGGGTCACAGGCCTTGACAATAGC
>CANBTK010000035.1 GCA_947372365.1 Flavipsychrobacter stenotrophus
ATCTAAGAATATGTCCTGTTATGACAGGCTTGATTTTCAAAGAGGTTTGTCAGGACAGGATTTAAATGCACCTTACCTTGTTTTATACAATGCGTCTGCAAAAGACGCCAATGCTACTGTAGTTAAAAGAGAAGATTTTGATTTGGAATTTATTGTTGAAAGTGTTGCCTATGTTTTTTATACAAGCGATTTGGATGAGGCATTTTATTTAACAGCTATTCTAAATTCGTCCGCTCCCAATGAATTGATGAAGGATTTTCAAGCGAGAGGTTTGTTCGGCGCGAGGCATGTCCACAAAAAAATCTTGGATATTTACTACCCAAGATACGACTGTAACACCCGGAATCACAAGAAATTGGCCGAGCTAAGTGAAATTTCTCATGAGAAGGCAAAGGGTTTTTTGAGTGAGAATATGCCAACTGGCCAACTTACTGCTCACAAATTGGGTAGTTTGCGGGTGTTAGTTAAAAAACACCTCGTGAATGAAATGAAAGAGATAAACGATTTGGTAGTGAAAATCATCTAGCGTAGCTAAGACGTTAAAATTGTGTAAACCATGTGAAATACTTATAGCTGTATTTGGACAACTAATGTGGCTGGTAGGTAATATTAAATTAACTTTGTGCTTTACAAAAACGAAAATAAAACCAAAAATATGGCAGCAGTATTCACCGATTCAAATTTTGATGCGGATGTTTTAAAGGCGGATAAATTATCCGTTGTTGATTTCTGGGCTCCATGGTGTGGCCCTTGCCTTGCATTAGGCCCTACAATTGATGCCCTTTCAAAAGAATATGAAGGCAAAGTAAATGTAGGTAAGATTAATGTTGACGAGAACCCGAATGTTTCTGTTCAATATGGTATCACGAGCATTCCATGTATCCTGTTTATAAAAGACGGCAAGGTTGTAGACAAGCAGATTGGTGCAGCACCAAAGCCTGTTTTTGATAAAAAAATACAGAAGTTACTTTCCTAATCAGGAGTATTTTATAGGTTATTATCTATGTAAAAGGTGGCTACTGCCACCTTTTACATTTTGTAGTATTGTGCTGCCACATTTAGTGCATGCACCCTACATATACTTCGCCCTTCAGCACAAAAGCCTTTCCTGCAAAGGGTTTTATAACTTTTAGCATAGAATCGGCACTTTGTTTCGTTTCGTATATGCCCGCAACCAGGGCGATGTTCTTCTGTGCGGTCGCCCTCGTATACGTTGCTGCATATTCGAGGCTCAGGCTTTCCGATGGGAACCTGCGCGGCGCGTATGTGCCACGGTACATCTCATCTTCATCATCGTCCCGCAGTACAATTTCGTTTTTCGCAGCATTATAATACCGGTTCATTGTATCAATGCGTATGTGGCTGTTAGTATTCAACTTTGCCATCACGGCTCTCAATTTGTAGTAGCTAAGCCCGGTATCAGCTATAGTAATATACAGGCACTGGTAATCGCCAACGCCCGCGGTATCGGTTGTGGGTGGGGGAGTGCCGGGTATTGGGTTAGGCTGCTCCGCAGCAGCAGTGCCGTTTTTTGTATTGTCAGGCGTATTATTGCCGGCGCAACCGTTAAGCAGCAAAACGGATAGCGGCAAAACAGCCCATTTATAAAAACTAATGTTAAAACCCAGTTGATTTTCGTGTAAGGCTCAAAATTAGGGTTTTGGGAAAAGCCATAAAGGCTTTTTATTCGTTACTGTAATGGTAAAACAAAATAGCATGAAAATATTCACATCGGTAGTAGTAGCAATTTTTTTAGGAATGGGTGTTATATCCTGCGGGCAGGCCGTACCTCCACAACAGCGGGACAATATCGCTGCTAATTTCTCAAAGGGCAAGGAAGCTGGTATTTTATCAAAGTACAGCCAGGCGACTTTTGCAGCAGGTTGCTTTTGGCACGAGGAAACCCTTTTTGAAAGCCTGAAGGGGGTGAAGGAGGTGGTTTCAGGTTATTCAGGTGGCACAACTGCAAACCCTACCTATGAAGATATTGAAACGGGCGCAACCGGGCATGCAGAAACAGTGAATATATATTACGATAGTAGTGTAATTACTTTTCCTATGTTGCTGAAAACATATTTTGAAGCTATGGAAAGCCCTACCCAAGTTAACGGGCAGGGGCCAGACCATGGTACACAGTACCGTTCCATTATTTTTTTCAGGAATGAAAAAGAAAGGTCCCTGTCTGAACAGATGGTGAAAAAACTTAACGATTCCGGAGTTTACGGTGCGCCGATAGCAGCAACAGTAGAACCTCTAGTTAAATTCTGGGAAGCTGAGGGCTACCACCAGGATTACATCAATACGCATACCGACAACCCCTATGTTTACAGCGTAAGCATCCCCGGTATAGCACGCTTTCAGGCAAAGCATCCTGAGATGGTAAAACCAGGACGCAATTTTGCTACAGGAAGGTAAGGAACTGGCAGCCAGGACACCAGATTAGTTTAAATTTAGAGCACTTTCCTTGTATATGTTATCTATTGGTTACGCAAGCATCTTTTTCCCCTTAATTGTAAGCTGATAGGCACTTTTTAGTACCAACTTCGCGGCTTTTTTTATTTGGTAACAATAAATTCACCTGCCTGAATTCACGTGAAATCCACATTTTTGTTTTGAAGCCTTCTGGAGCCAAGAATAGGCTGTAGTAAGGCTTCAGTTGCGTTTTTGCAACCAAAAGTTAAAAATTGAGTATATTTTCATTGAGAAACGGTTTAAATTATTTTGCTTTTTTAGCAAATAGTGCCGTTATTTCTCGAAATATTTTTTACTTTTACGAGAACTTAATTACCTTTACGAAAAATAATTAGAACAATTGCAACTGGAAAAGTTGTTATTGTGGTAAGTTTTTATTTTTTTTGTCGAAGTTTGCTTAATGAAATGTGAAATTTTAGTTGTTGCTGGTTTTCCCTATCGCACCAGCCTTGTTGATTTTCGTTAAGCAGGCAAGTTTTTTATTTACAGGTATAAAATTTGAGATTCATTTTAAATAAAATTCATATGTATATGAAGAGTACACATTTTGCATTGTCATTGTTTGTTACAGCATCTTCGTTGTCCATGTTTTGTAGCGCGCAACAGCAAAAGTCACGTATTCGTCCGGTGATACCTTACGAGCACCAGAAATTATCGGCCCCTCCGGGAATGGTTTACGTTCCGGGTGGTTCTACAATTATTAAATATAGCCAGCAGGCTACAGATAGTAATTGTGTTAAAAAAGTGAGCCTTAGCTCGTTTTTTATTGACAAGACCGAAGTTACTAACCAGCAATACAGGCAGTTTGTGGAGTGGGTTATTGACTCCATTGCAATCACCAATTATTTGAGGGACGAAGACAAGTATTTTAAAGATGCAAAAGTACTTGACTCTGCCAGCCATGAAATAAGTACCGTAAGGCGCATTAACTGGGCTAGGGTGGACCACAAAGAAATTTTTGAAAATGCTGAAAGCCGTGCTAAAGTGCGTGCTATGCTTGATGAGAGGGGACAGATAAGGAAAGATTCCATAATGTTCGCTTTCACCTATATGAGGGCTAAGGGCACTAACCCTAAGTTGAAGCCAGGTACTTACGCAACCGAAGCAATAGGTGTTTATCCTGATCAGGAAATATGGGCTAAGGACTTAACTAATGCACAGACAGATATCCTTGTTGAAAATTATTTCACTAGCCCTCCATACGACGATTATCCGGTTGTAGGTGTTAACTGGAAGCAGGCAAGGGCGTTTTGCGCATGGAGGTCTTTGACTTCAAATGGCTATACAGAAGTTGCTGATTACATGAAGAACTACCATCTTTCTTACAGCCTGCCTTCTGAAGCTCAGTGGGTATATGCTGCTCAGCAAGATATGAGGGCTTATTCAAAAATGTTGTCTGATGGTGGTGCCCTGAATCAGGTTAAAGAAACCAAAGAAAAAGGTAAGGAAGCTACTAAGGAAGTTAAAGAAGAAAAAGTAGGCAAGAAAGACAAAAAGGTTAAGAAGCCAGGCAAAAAGTCAGCCGATTCTACTGCTACAGTTGCAGTACCTTCTGAAACACCTGCTAGCAGTGATGATGCAAACTCAAGCTGGTTGTCTTCAGCTGCTACTACAGTTGATAACTCTGCTTCACTGAAAGAAGATACACTTGCATTCTACGACCCAATGGTTGCTGATGACAAGAACAGCATCCCTTCTGATAAGAAGGGCCTTACTGCAAACTTCAAGCAAGATGAAGGCGATTACACAGGCGATGGTTCACCATTCACAGTACCAGTTATGTCTTACTCACCAAATGATTTCGGTATTTACAACATGGTAGGTAACGTAGCAGAATGGACAATGGATGCTTACAGCCCTTCTACATTTGCTTTCGTATCAGACGTTAACCCAGTATTATTATATGATGCTGATGCAACTGATTCTGACCCAATGAAGCGTAAAGTAGTACGTGGTGGTTCATTCCTGAGCAATGCAAAATCATTGAGCCCATATTCTAGGGACTTTGAAATGCAGAACACAGCGCATTGTTTTATCGGTTTCAGGTGTGTAATGGGTGCTCCGGAAATATTGAGCAACGTAACCGCTACCCGCAAAAAAACTGCTCCAGCAAAAAGGAAATAACAGCAAAATTCAGCGAAACTTTACAACTCACACATAAACTATAGTAAATCCATTAAAATTCAATTTAAATATGAGCAATAATCCGCAGCAATCAGCAGGAAAAAAACCAGGCCTAAATTCAGTAATTTCTTGGGGTGCCAGTGTTGTTATCATTGGTTTGATGTTTAAAATCCTTCACTGGAGAGGTGGGGAGTTTATGATCGCAGCAGGTTTGATGACTGAATCAGTGTTGTTCTTTATACTTGGTTTCGCTGCTATGGAAGCGAAAGAGCCAACTGCAGAAGAAGGCGGTAAAGCTTCAGGCCTTGACGATTTGTTAGCTACTGCTATCAGCCCAGCTGTAATTCAGAAATTGAGTAAAGGCTTCGAGCAGTTCACTAAAACTGTTGAAACAGTTAATCAGGTTGCAGGTACAGGTAATGTTACTCAGGGCATGGTTAAGGAAATTGAAAGTGCTACAGGTGATTTGAGGAAATTCCGCGAAAATGTTTCTGTAATATCTAAAGATTTCGATGCATTTGGTAAAACTTTACAGTCTATCAACCAGATGTCAATTGCATCTACCACAATGCTGAAGGATTTTGAATCAGCAAGCCTGGGTATGAAGGCTTATGCTAAAAACATGACTGACATGAACTCAAGCTTCGATACGTTTAACAAAACGTTACAGGCTATCAATGCTATGACTGCTTCTTCACAGACCATGCTTAAAGAATTCGAAGCTGCTACACAAGGTATGAAAGCCTACAACAAAAACATCACTGACCTGAGTAAAGTTTACCAGGCTCAATTGGATGCATTCAAAAAAATCTAACCTTACACAGCTAACCTAATCTTAAATTATTAATTCGCATGGCAGGAGTAAATGAAACCCCGCGGCAGAAGATGATGGGTATTTTGTACCTCGTTCTGCTAGGTTTGGCAGCTACTACAATTACTGAAAAAGTTCTTGATTCATTTAGAAATATTACTGTAGGGCTCGAAAATTCAACAAATAATGTTCAAAGCGCTATAGACCAGACGTTTTCCTCATTTGCTGCCAGTACGCTGAAAGATGACCCTGTTCGTGCCAAACCTTATTGGGAAAGGGCTAACAGGGTAAAAGCAGCAGCGATAGAATTGAACAAATTTATCGCAGAGACAAGGGGTAAATTTGAAGAAGTTTGTGGTGCTTTTGATACTACTTTAGGAGATTACAAAATGCGTGAAGATGTGGACCTGAGTTATCGTATTATGATAACCCACCACCGTGGAGAAGAGCTTAAAAAGCAAATTGAAGATACCAAAGCCAAAATACTTGCGGAACTTGACCCTAAAGACAGGTCGAACTTCAGGATGGCTCTGAATGCCGATGCTCCTACTAAGAGCAAGGGTGGTGTAAAGACAACATGGGAAGACAACTTCTTTGGCGAAGGTATTCCTTTGACTGCGGCTTTTACTGCATTGACGAAAATTTCTGCTGACTTAACAAGTACTGAGAATGCAGCTATTAAGAAGATATTAGGTGATGTATCACATACAGACCTTGTGTTAGACCAATATGCTGCGATAGCGGTACCTACTTCTCCTACCTATTTGTTGGTAGGGCAGCCTTACACTGCTGAAGTATTCCTTACAGCGTTCAGTAATTCAATTAATCCCGATATCGTTGTTGGCGGACAGAAATTGAATGTACAAGGTGGTAAAGGTACTTACACAGTAAGCACATCGCACGAAGGCGAGTTCAAATGGTCAGCATTGCTGCACATGAAGAAGGCTGACGGTACAATAGGCGAGTGGAAGACACCGGAGATAAGCTATACTGTGGCTAAGCCATCAGCAGTGGTTTCTCCTGACATGATGAATGTGTTTTACATTGGAGTTGACAACCCTGTTTCAGTTTCTGCACCAGGTACTCCATTAGATAAGTTGAAGCCTTCTATTGACAATGGTTCTATTACTGGTAGCAAGGGTAAATATAATGTTACTGTTACAAAATCAGGTATAGCTAAAGTTACAATTTTCGGTGTTGACGCTACTGGCAAAAGTATAAGGCTGGGTGAGTCTGAGTTCCGTTGCAAAAGGCTTCCTACACCTCGCCCTAAATTCGGCGGTAAGAGTGGCGGTGCAGTTCCGAAAGCTCAGTTAACATCTACCGACAAGGTGTTTGCAAATTTGGATGAATTTGATTTCAAAGCGCAGTTTACTGTAAACCACTTCAAGTTGTTCGTTATTAAACCACGTCAGGACCCTCAGGCTTTTGATATCAATGGTAACTTATTGAATGCACAGATGAAAGCTGCCCTTAATGGCGCAACGCCTGGTACAAGGGTTATCTTTGATGAAATATTTGCTACTGGCCCTGATGGTTTGAAGCGCCCGTTGGACCCTATGATTTTTACAGTACAGTAATTAAATTTTTAAAATCGTTATTATGAAAAGGAATATTTTATTTTCAGTTTTACTTCTCCTTGCGGTTTGTATTACTGTTGATGTTGTTGCCCAAAAGGCGAAAAAAGGTAGTAAAGGTGGCGGTGGTGCTGCTGCACCTTCGAAAAAATCCACCTCTAAAAAAGGTGGTAAGAAAAATTCAAAGGATAACAAGCCTACTGATGCAACTACTACAACCGCACCTACTCCCGCTCCGGCCGAAAGCCCAGCTGTAGGCGAGGCTCCAGTAGCTGTTGAGGATACCGGCGTTGCGTCAATAGACGTTGTTGCTGAGTCTGATTCGTTTGACTTTGCTTCTGTTGCAGTAGATTCTTCTAAGCCACAGGATGGTTACTATAAATTAGCTAACCTGAAAGGTGCTAAGCCTTTCCCTTTCCCTGAAAATGACAAGAACAGCACCAAGTTCTACAAGAGGATTTGGAGGGAGATTAATACTACCGATTCTGAAAATAGGATTTTCTCTATACCTGGCGAAACACTTATCCAGTTCATTATGGACGGGCTAAAGAATGGTAAGCTTGTAGCTTATGAAGACGATGCCTTCAAGAAGAAAATTACTTACACTAAAGTATTAGCTAAGTTCCGTGATAGCTCTATCATGACTTTGATTGATACAACAGGTGAGATCACTGGCACTAAGACTGTAGCCAACCAGTTTAACCCGGATTCTGTTACACGCTTTGAAATTAAAGAAGACATCTTCTTCGATAAGGTTAGGGGCCGTGTAGTTACAGAAATCATCGGCATTGGGCCTGTTAAGAAGTTGAAGACTACGACTGGCGTTGAAATAGGTGATAGCCATCCTTTCTTCCTTAACTTCAAACATTGCCGCAACCTGTTTGCAGCGAAAGAAGTTATTGACCCACAAAGGGACATCTACAACATCAGCTTTGATGACGTGTTTATTCAGCGCTCATTCAAATCAACAATCATTAAGGAATCTAACCCTGCTGACCTGAGGATTAAAGACAAGTATCCTGATAGGGCAAGGCAGATTAAAGAATCTAACAGGATTGAGCGTGAAATTCAGCGCTACAAAAGGAACCTTTGGAAGTTCTAACCTAACTTAAGTATCATATTTTCAGGTGGCTGCAAATCATATTGCAGCCACTTTTATTTTCTGTCAATTTGTCAAACTAAATACTTTGGAACAGCAATTGATAATTGCTAATTAAAATAATTATACCATGCAGGAAAAAGGGACCATATCCATTCACACGGAAAACATCTTTCCGATCATCAAGAAGTTTTTATACTCGGATAACGAGATTTTTTTAAGGGAATTGGTTAGTAATGCAGTAGATGCTGTGCAAAAGATTAACCGTTTGTCATCAATGGGGCAGTACACTGGCCCGGTTGGCGAAGGAAGGGTAGAAGTGGCATTTGATGCTGACAAAAAGACCATTACCATCAGCGATAATGGCTTAGGCATGACCGCTGAAGAGATAAAAAAATACATTAACCAGATAGCCTTCTCTGGCGCTACCGAATTCCTGGATAAGTTCAAGGAAGCAAAGGATGCCAATGAACTTATTGGTAAATTTGGACTTGGTTTTTATTCGGCCTTCATGGTTGCAGATAAGGTTGAAATCAATACGTTATCCTACCAGGATGGTGCTGAGCCAGCAAGGTGGATTTGTGATGGCAGCACTGAGTTTGAAATAAGCGCTGGCGACCGTGAAACAAGGGGTACTGACATTATATTGTACCTGAATGCAGAAAGCGAAGAATTCCTTGACAAATGGAAGCTACAGGGCATACTGGATAAGTACTGTAAGTTCTTGCCAGTGCCGGTAAAATTTGGTACGAATACAGAGTCGGAAGATGATGGTGTTGATGAAGAAGGCAAGCCAAAGAGGAAGGAAGTAGAGGTAGACAATATTGTAAACACAACTACCCCTATCTGGACTAAGCCACCATCCGAGCTTAAAGACGAAGATTACCTCAATTTTTACCGCGAATTGTATCCGATGGGTGAAGAGCCACTGTTCTGGATACACTTGAATGTTGACTATCCATTTAACCTTACAGGGGTATTGTACTTCCCTAAGGTGAAGAACGATATGGACCTTCAGCGCAATAAGATTAAATTGTTCAGCCGCCAGGTATTTATTACCGACGAAGTGAAGGATGTTGTGCCTGAATTCCTGATGCTGCTGCACGGCGTGCTTGATTCACCAGATATTCCGCTGAACGTTTCGCGCAGCTTCCTGCAGGCCGATAGCAATGTAAAAAAGATAAACACTTATGTTACCAAGAAGGTAGCAGACAAATTGGCTGAGTTGTACAAAAATGACCGTAAAGCCTATGAAGAAAAGTGGCCTGATATTGGCATGTTTGTAAAATACGGCATGATAAGCGAAGAGAAGTTCTATGATAAGGCAAAAGATTTTGCCCTTATTATGAACACCCAGAAAGAGTACTTTACAATGGCAGAGTACCTTGAAAAAGTAAAGGGCCTGCAAACAGATAAGAGCGGCACCGTTGTATACCTCTATGCAAGTGACCCTGCAAAGCAAGATAGCTTTATACAGAGTGCCAATAAGAAAGGCTATGACGTAATGTTGATGGACTCACCAATAGACACGCATTTTATAAGCC
>CANBTK010000036.1 GCA_947372365.1 Flavipsychrobacter stenotrophus
GAGCAGGTAATTGGCTTTTGAGTTTTTATAGGCAAGTTCCCGTTGGTCAAAATCATTGCGCGTACCTATGTTTTGTTCCCAAAGGCCTTTTTGCCTTACATAAAGCGACGAATCTAAATGGAGCTTATCCAGCGCCAGCTTTACATTCATTTCCAGTTCCTGAAACTTGTCTGAGCCCCGGGTGTTGTTCTCATTGCTCAGGTCAAGCGCAAGCCGCGCATTTTCGGTATTGAGCGAGGTGATAACGTTTTCTATTTCGAAGATGGCCTGGCCGCGTGCTACTGTGCCGCCAGCTTGCACATTTATCTTTTTAAGGATGCCGTTTACAGTTGGGTAGGCAGTATACTGGTGCAGGGCCTTAACCCTGCCCGACGCATATACCGACTCGGTAATATCGCCTGCAACTGGTTGCGTGGATGTGTTTTTACTGCCGCAGGAGAAAAGGAAAATGAATAACAGGTAGTGTAGGCGCCTTATCATAGTATCAGACTAAGTTACGGGTTATTATCGGTTGATAGGCCAATGTGGCAAAAGGTTGTTATAATACCAGGGCTTGCGTTTGGCCTTGTGATGTATTAGCCCCCAAAAGGCCAAGTGCAATAAAAAGGCCGGTGCAGAGTGTGTATGAAACCTCCGCCCGGCCTTAACTATACACCACCAAGTGCTTATTCTAAGTCCATTTCCACCAGCTCAGGTGCCTGGTGCATTACTTCTTTGATGCCACCCTCAATGCTGGCTACAAAATTGAAGCCATGTGCTTTGAGCAGGGAAGCCGCTATCATGCTGCGGTAGCCACCGGCGCAGTACACCAGCCATTTTTTGTTTTTGTCGATTGAATCGAGTTTCGCCTTTAAAATATTCAGCGGAATATGTACCGACCCGGCCATACGGTGCTTGGCTACCTCCAGCCTGTTGCGCACGTCCAGTAAATTGTAGTCTTCGGTTGCTAACAATGGGCCACATTCACTGCCATCGAACGTCATCAGCTGGTCAAATTTGTTCTGTGCAGCAAACCAGCTATGCATGCCACTCTGCAGGTAGCCATTCACTTTTTCGTAGCCGATGCGTGCCAGGCGCTCTACGGCTTCTTTTTCTTTGCCTGGTTCTGTTACCAGCAGTATCGGGGTGTCAACATCTATTACCGTTCCTACCCAAACAGCGAAGTCGCCACTCAGGCCTATATTGATGGCGCCATGAATGTACCCTGCGGCGAAGTCCATGGGGCTGCGCGTATCCAGTACCAGGGAACCCTGTTTTTGTACAGCGGTAAATTCGGCAATGCTTAATGCCTGCAGGTTTCTGTTCATAACCTCGTCGAATGGATTATAACCGGCTTTGTTAACGGATGCATCTTTGAAAAAGTAAGCAGGCACAACCGGAAGGTCGGTTGTTACAGCATGTATAAAAGCGTCTTTGTCTTCGGTAAGCAGGGCATAGTTACTTGCCCTTTGTTCGCCTATTGTAGTATAAGATTGCGTGCCTATGTTTTTACCACATGCCGAGCCTGCGCCATGCCCGGGGTAAACAATAACGTCATCGGGCAATGTTTTTATTTTGTATTTAAGTGAGTCAAACAGCATTGCCGCCAGTGTTTCCTTCGAAAGGTTGCCACTCAGTAAGTCCGGCCTGCCCACGTCGCCTACAAAAAGGGTGTCACCGGTGAAGATGGCGTGCTTTTTATCATTTTCGTCCAGCAGCAGGAAGCAGGTAGATTCTATGGTGTGGCCGGGGGTATGCACAACTTCGATATGTACCTTGCCCAGGCGTAGTTTTTCGCCATCTTCACCCAGGTATATCTTATATGCAGGGGTAGCGCCAGGCCCGTAAACTATGGCCGCACCGGTTTGGTTGGCGAGGTCAATGTGGCCGGATACGAAGTCGGCATGGAAGTGAGTTTCCAAAACATACTTGATTGTTGCACCGCGCTCCTTTGCCAGCTTAATATAGGGTTCCGGGTCGCGTAGCGGGTCTATTACAGCGGCTTCGTTCCCTGATTCTATGTAGTAAGCGGCATGAGCCAGGCAATTGGTATAAATCTGTTGTATGTACATGGTAATATTGTTTTATGGCCATTCCGCCCAAAGGCGTGAAAACCATTAATGGCATTTAAAATATTCAAAAGGTTCTTTGCAGTCGTTACACTGGAATAATGATTTACACGCAGTAGAGCCGAACCGGCTAATCATAGCCGTGTTCTTTGACTGGCAATGCGGGCACTCAATAATGTTAGTGCTGAAAACTTCGTGGTTGCATGATGAGTGGAGTGGTGGGGCGATACCGTAATTTTTCAGTTTCTCCTTTGCCACATCGCTCATCCAGTCAGTAGTCCAGGCAGGGTCATACACCAAAGTCACTTTTGCATCGGCAATGCCAGCTATGTCAAGCATCATTTTTATGTCATGCTCTATGATGCCCATGGCCGGGCAGCCGGTATATGTGGGGGTGAGTATTACCTCCACCACGTTGTCCTTTACCAGTACATCGCGCAGCATGCCCATCTCTTCAATAGTAACGACAGGTATTTCCGGGTCGCGTATTACCGAAAGGATATTGAGTATGTCCTTTTTTGTATGAAGTTGCTTTACCATATAGCTTCAGGATAGGCGCGTTGCAGGTATTGCATTTCAGTGAGTATATGCCCCAGGTATTCGGTATGCACGCCCTGCAGGCTGCCGGTTTGCATATATTCATCCTTGGGTAGTGCAAGGGTAGCTTCCGCTAAAACTGCGGCTATGCTTGCCTGCCATTTGCTCTTTACCGCTCCCAGGTCCACCGCTATGTTTTTGTCGCGGAGCAATGCATCCGCCTCGCCAGTTTCAAACATTTCGCCGGTAAACATCCACAGGCTGTCAATGCCCTGTTGCATGCGGTAGTGGCTCTCTTCGGTGCCATCGCCCAGGCGCAGCACCCAGTCGGTAGCATGTGCCTTGTGGTACTTTATTTCTTTTATGGTTTTTGCAGCGATAGCGGCAAGCGTTGCGTCCGCGCTATGCAACAATTCGGTATAGAAGAAATACTCGAAAGTGGAAGTGTACAGCAGCCTGGCTATGGTGTGCGCGAAGCCGCCATTAGGCTGTTCGGTAATCAGCAGGTTATAAAAATCACGCTCCCCCCTTTTGTAGGCGAGGTCATCATCTGTCTTGTTATTGCCATCCAGCTTCCCGGCATAAGAAAGCAACGCCTGGGCACGGCCTGTCATATCCAGCGCAAAGTTGGTAAGGGCCAAGTCTTCTTCAAGTATAGGGGCATTGCTGCACCATTCTGAAAGCCTGTAAGACTGTATCAAGGCATTGTCGCCTAACCTGAGGCAGTACTTGTATAATGCTTGTTGTTCTGTCATGATCTTAAGGTTTTAGATTGCCTTTGCGCCTTCAGGCATGGTGTAAAATGTGGGCATGCGGTATGCCTTGTCGTTAGCCGGGTCAAACAACATATCGTTGTCATCCGGGTTAGATGCCACAATAGCATCGGTAGGCACTACCCATATGCTGGTGCCCTCGCCGCGGCGGGTGTAGGTATCGCGGGCGTTTTGCAGCGCCATCTTTTTATCTGATGCATGCACACTGCCTGCATGAATGTAATTCGCGCCCGGTTTGCCCTGCATGAATACTTCCCAACTCGCCAACTGAGTGTCTGTTGCCATAACTATATTTTTATCGAATGAAGTAATTATTGCCCTTTCTTTAACCTGTAAGCTTCTGCCGCTTCACGCACCCATGCGCCTTCGGCATGTACTTTTTTGTGGTGTGCCATGCGCTGTTTATTGCATGGGCCATTGCCTGCTATCACCCTATGGAATTCCTCCCAGTTGATTGCCCCGTGGTCGTAGCAGTTTTTGGCTTCGTTCCATTTAAGGTCGGCATCGGGTATCGTAAGGCCTATAACTTCGGCCTGCTGCACTGTTTTGTCAATAAACTTCTGGCGAAGCTCGTCGTTAGAAGCCCTTTTTATTTTCCACTTGAATGCGTCGCCTGTATGCGGTGATTCGCTATCGTGCGGGCCAAACATCATGAGCGAAGGCCACCACCAGCGGTTCATGGCATCCTGCGCCATAGCCTGCTGGTCTTTCGTTCCCTTCATCATATTGGCCATTATTTCGTAACCCTGGCGCTGATGGAAGCTTTCTTCCTTACATATGCGCACCATAGCTCGGCTATATGGGCCATAGGATGTGCGCTGTAAAGAAACCTGATTTACAATAGCTGCGCCATCTACCAGCCACCCTATAGCCCCAATATCCGCCCACGTTAAAGCGGGGTAATTAAATATGTTGGAGTATTTCGCTTTGCCGGAATGCAATTGTTCTATCATCTCCGTACGTGTGATGCCGAGCGTTTCCGCAGCACTGTACAGGTATAGGCCATGGCCACCTTCGTCTTGTATTTTAGCCAGCAGTATTTGCTTAGCCCGCAGGCTTGGGGCGCGCGTTATCCAGTTGCCCTCAGGTTGCATACCTATCACCTCGCTGTGTGCGTGTTGCGACATCTGGCGCATGAGGTGTTTGCGGTAGCTCTCGGGCATGTGGTCCCTTGGTTCTATGGCGTCGCCACGCTCTATTTTTTCTTCAAAACTCTTCAGGTGCTCTTCCTGAATTGTACCTACTTTTTCAACGAGTTCCATAAGCAGTTATTTTAGATTGCCTGTTGCCAGGCGTAGCTTTTATTTTTTAGGGTTTTGCCTCTTTGTTTTCCATGGGCTGCACCCATCGCTTTTGTATTTCGCCCTTTCAGGGCTGTGTCTTTTTCTTTTCATTTTCGATGGGCTGCACCCATCGCTTTTGTATTCTGCCCTTTCAGGGCTTTAGGCTATTGTCGTTTTTTTTTGGGGGGGGGCTGCACCCATCGCTCTTTTATTTTTGCCCTTTCAGGGTTTTGAGGAGGTGGGCGTTTTAATTTTTTACTTTTAATTTTTACTTTTTTAAAGTGTTCCCCTACGCGCTTGCTCCGCTTCAATTGATTCGAACAATGCCTGGAAGTTGCCTTTGCCGAATGATTTGGCGCCCTTGCGCTGGATGATTTCAAAGAACAGTGTTGGCCTGTCTTCAACGGGTTTGGTGAAGATTTGCAGGAGGTAGCCTTCTTCGTCGCGGTCTACCATTATGCCCAGGCTTTTCAGGATAGCCATATCTTCAGCTATTGCCCCAACCCTCGCACCGACAGTATCGTAATAAGTACCGGGTACATGCAGGAACTCTACGCCACGGGCTTTCATTTCCGCAATAGTGAAAACAATATCATCGGTAGCTACGGCTATATGCTGGCAACCCGGGCCACCGTAGAAATCAAGGTATTCTTCTACCTGCGATTTTTTGAGGCCTTTGGCTGGCTCGTTTATCGGGAATTTGATGCGGCCATTACCGTTGGTCATTACCTTGCTCATGAGCGCCGTATATTCTGTAGCAATGTCTTTATCATCGAAAGTTATCAGGTTAGCGAAGCCCATAACGTTGGCATAGAAGCCAGCCCATTTGTTCATGGAGCCGAGTTCTACATTGCCCACCATATGGTCAATATACTTTAGCCTTGTAGGCGTTGGGTTATAGTCTGATTCCCATTTTTCATAACCTGGCAGGAACACGCCATTATAGTTTTTGCGTTCTACGAAAATGTGTACAGTATCGCCATAGGTACGGATGCCCGCACGGACAACTTCGCCGTCACCGTCTTTTTCTACTACAGGCTCAAAATACACTTCAGCGCCGCGCGATGTTGTTTCTTCAAACGCTTTTCTGGCATCATCAACCCACAGTGCAATAACCTTTACACCGTCGCCATGGTTCTTGATATGCTCAGCAATCTGAGAGTCGCGGGTAAGTGGGGTCGTCAATACCAGCCTTATTTTATCTTGCGCTAATACATACGAAACGTGGTCCCTTACACCCGTTTCCAGGCCTGCATATGCCAACGATTGGAAACCGAAAGCCGTTTTATAGTAGTGGGCAGCTTGCTTGGCATTGCCTACATACAGCTCTACATAATCAGTGCCATTGATGGGAAGGAAATCCTGGGCTTTATCAAAGATTTTATCAATGCCGTAGTTGTAATTCGTAACGTTTTTAAGATTTGCTGTTTCCATAAAACAAGTATTTGTAGTTAAGGCAAAATTTGTAAAGGTGTGGGACAACTTAGTTTCATTCAGTTAACCATGATTTGTAATAGCCATCTACCTCTATGCCCATAGCTTCTTCTGTTATCATTACAGGGTTGAAAGGGTCTATCATTACCGCCAGTTCCTTAGTTTCTTTCTGGCCTATGCTGCGCTCTATAGCTCCCGGGTGTGGCCCGTGTGGTATGCCACCGGGGTGCAGTGTTATTTGCCCTGCCTTAATATTGTTGCGGCTCATAAAGTCGCCATCTACATAGTACAACAGCTCATCGCTGTCTATGTTACTGTGGTGGTATGGAGCTGGAATAGCTAGTGGGTGGTAATCATATAAACGGGGAACGAATGAACACACCACAAAATTCCTGCTTTCAAAAGTCTGGTGGATAGGCGGTGGCATATGTATGCGGCCTGTTATTGGTTCGAAGTTGAAGATGGAGAAGGTGTATGGATAGTGGTAGCCATCCCAGCCAGCCACATCGAAAGGATGGTTGGCATAAACATATGGGAACATCATACCTTTCTTCTTGATGAAAATATCGAAATCACCTTTCTGGTCAATGGTTTCGAGGTTCATCGGCTTCTTGATATCACGCTCGCAAAATGGGGAATGCTCTAGCAACTGGCCAAAGTCGTTCCTGTAACGGCGTGGCGTAAAAATGGGGTCAAATGATTCTATGTAGAGGAGCTTGTTATCCGGGCCATCGAATTCAATCCAGTAAACTGTGCCCCGTGGAATTACTATGTAATCACCGTATTTAAAGGGCAGGTTGCCATACATGGTTTTTACAGTGCCAGTGCCTTTGTGCACGAACAGCATTTCATCGGCATCCGCATTTTTGTAGAAATAGTTGGTTGATTCGGTAGGCGCAGCCAGGCCTATATGCATCGCGGCATTAACGAACAGTGTTTTGCGGCTTTTTATGTAGTCTGCTTCTGGCTTAATATCGAAGCCATTAAAACTCATGGCATTCAGGCCATTTTCTACTGCTATTTTCGGCTTAACAGAGTAGGGGTCACCCTTTTGCTTTACCAAAGTGGGTGGGTACAAGTGGTAAACCAGTGAGGATAACCCTCCAAAACCTTGTGTGCCTACTAATTCTTCCTGGTACAATTTGCCGTTGGGTTGGCGGCTTACGGTGTGGCGTTTTTCAGGAACAATTCCGAGGCTGTGGTAGAATGGCATGTTATATAGATTGTACCTGCAAACTTATTTCAGCCCCATCGCGGGATTGATGATATCCGGCAGTAGAAAAGATGATGTTCGTCATTCGTTGGCCGTCATGCAATTACGGCAATAGGATGTATTTGATTTTTGCCTACCAGGGATTGGAATTCTAACTAGTAGTGGGAGGAGGGGCGCATTTGTTGTGTATTGTGTTTATAGTTAGCGCAGCAACTAATTTTAATGGGGATGCCAATTTTTAAAGAATTGAGGCAGGCAGTTTGATTTATTGAGTTGCAGGATTTACTTTTTGCTATTGTGCTTAGGTAGGCGCAGGGAATAGCCGGCATTTATAAGCCCTTTATACCCGAGGCCGAATTCTACGTAAGCGGCATGCTGGCCTCCCACCCGGATGCCGAGCGGAGAGAAATACAAGCTAGGGTATAATTCTCCGGTATTAAATAAGCATATCATGCCCAGTGAACCGCTACAATATAGCTGGAAATAACGAAGCTGTTTAGGTGTGTAAATGCCCTTCACATCGGCGCATAACGAAAGCGCATCGTAATAGCCAGATACATGCGCATTGTTATACGTGTTGTCCCATGACCCCGAATAGGAATGTTGTGCAATTCCAATACCCACTAAAACATTATCAGAAAAAGTGCGTTTATAGCTTGCAGCGAATATGGGGTGGTACACCCGTACTGTATTGGTTGCGTCGCGGTTATATGCAGCTGCATAAATAATGTCCATTACTGAAATGCGCCCGGCACCCACCATTATTTCACAGCCCTCTGTCCCCAACTGAGCTGTTGACCATAACGGAATGACAGATAGTACGAGCAGGATAAGTATATTTTTCATGATAGGGGTTTGTTAAGCAAAAGCAAAAAATGTGCCAGTCTTAACCAATTAATTGTAGTGGCTTAGAAACCCCACCACATTGGCGCCCCATTCCGCCCTGTATTTTTTCAGGTAATCATCGTGCCCAGCAAGTGGGTAGGTGATGAGTTGTTTGGGGCAGTGCAGGCTGGCAAATACCCTGTCAGTTTCTGAGCGGGTTACCCGGTCGTCCCGCTCGCCATATTGCAAAAGTGTGGGGCAATGTATGTTGGTGGCATAGCCCACGGGGTTGTGCGCTTGTGCATTGAAGCCATTTTCCAGCCCGCCCCAAAATAGCAGTAGGTTGGCCATAGGGAAGGTAGGCACACCCAGGTTGTGAAACCTTATAGCTATGGTTTCGTACATGGTGGCAAACGGGCATTCAATAATTATAGCTTTTGGTTGTATGTGGGCATCGTTTATAGCTTTCATTATAGCTACGGCGCCCATTGACGAGCCAAAGAGGTATATATTTTGCTCGCCCTGCTGCGTCAGGTATTTGTAACAATCAGCCACTTCTTCTGCCTCTTTAAAACCCACTGTTGTGCTGTTGCCTCCTGAGCCTCCAGACCCCATAAAATCGACCATCAGGCAATTATACCCATTTTGCAGAAACGGCTCTGCGCGCTCTAACATGGCACTTTTGCAGGCAGTATAGCCATGGCACATAACCACAGTGCCCCTGGAGGCTGCGAGGGCAGGTATGTACCAGCATTCCAGGTTTATATTGCTCTTTATCAGTACTGTTGAGTAGGGGTGGGTGGGTAGTGTGGTGTTCCTTGGCCTGGGGTTATCAATGCCTGTAAAGAGCAGTTGCACTTTTTTAATGGCGTAAGGTTAATGCTCGCGGTTTTTTCCCCGCCATCTTTATAATGGGTAAACTTGTAAGCCTGCATTGCAGCGATAACATTAGCTACAACAAACAGGAGCACCATTGCCCATAATATGCGCCTGAACAGTTTTGCGAGTTGGGGAATTTTCATGCCCACAAAGTTGATGCATAAAGTGGCAGCGGCAAGGTTAATAAATGTGAATTGGGCGGCGCCTGGCCAATTCACATAAATACAAAAGCCACCGTGTAGGTGGCTTTTGTATTTATTCTGTGGACTCAACGGACGAAATGTCGAACCGGTTGATGGGCTTTTTTACACAGATTTATATCCTTCGTGAGTTTTTCCACTCTCTTACAAAACGATGAAAATGTATAAAACATGAATATTTGAGTACTTTTATGTTTTAACTGTAAAATGCCGATTGCGTTCTCACCCGCTTTGCTTAAAATGTATGCTTTCAAAAAGCATACAGTACTAATGATTGCATCAGGCCATGGTATGTTCCAGGTTGATTTTAAGAACTATACGTTCAATTCTGGAAAATCATTATTTCTAGCTCCGGGACAGTATTTTCAGTTGCTTTCTGGCGAGTTCAATATGCTGAAGTATCAATTTG
>CANBTK010000037.1 GCA_947372365.1 Flavipsychrobacter stenotrophus
GATACTTTTATCGGGTTCTTCAGTGCCTCGCCGCTTTTACTTTTTAAAGGGTTTGCAGTGTAAATATTCGAATAGGCACGGTCCGATTCTATGTACAATATTTCCTTAAAGGGCAGTTTAACTTTCCCGCCGTCGGGTGCAGGTATAAATAGGTAATCAATTTCAGGCTCCAGCCCTCCCGGCATTTCCTTTTCAGGTATAAAGTTTTTTAAACCAAGTTCAACAGCATGTATCAATTCCCGGTCGCTAAAAGGCTTAACCAGGTAGTTTTCGGGGAATACTTCTTTTGCGGTACGGAACAATTCCATGTCATTATTACTCGTTATAAAGATAACGGGCAGCAGGTACAGCCGTTTCATAGTCCTCGCTGTAGTAATGCCATCAAAGTTGCCGGCCAAATGGATGTCCATAACCACAAGGCCGGGCACATCCTCCTTCGCCATTTCCAGCGCCAATTCACCTGAATCTGCAATACCAGTAACTATGTAGCCACGTTTTTCCAGCACAGCTTTCATGGTGTTGGCGATAATGCCATCATCTTCTACAATCAATATTTTTACTGGTTCCATATGCGTTGCCCCTCTAAAATCCTATTAAATGTACCGTGCCATTTTCCTCGCTTTCCAGCCTCCATTCCCCCTTTAGTTGTTTCACCAAAGTTTCCACCAGGAACAGGCCCAGCCCGCTCTTTTTAGCCCGCGCACTATTGCTATCCCAAATTTCGCAATTGTCAGTTACCTGTAAGTTATATTTTGTATCAGCCTTATTAAGAGCTACTTCCAGTGCAGGGCTGCCCGCACCTAGCCTGGCATACTTAAAAATATTGGTTACAAGTTCGTTTACAATAAGCCCCAGAGGAATCGCCTTATTAACGTCAAGCATCAAATCAGGTACCAAAACGGAGACTCTAAATTTAGCTGATTTTTCCTGATAAGTGAACGAAAGGTTTGAAATAAGTTCCTCTAAAAAAACCTTCATGTTAATGGTTCCATCAAACCCGCTTTTATAAAGAAGCGTATGTATTATGTTCATAGACCCAACCCGGTTTATACAGGCCTGCAACGATGCCACCTGGGCTTCATCCTTCGCCATGTTTACCTGTAGCGATAGCATGCCCGATACCAGTTGCAAGTTGTTTTTCACCCTGTGGTTAAGCTCCTTCATCAGTGTTTCTATCCTCTGGTTGGCTAGCTTTATAGCCTTATTGCTACGGTACAGCAGCAGTGCCAATACAGCGAGCGACAATAGGAAAACCACCAAAAAAATGATGAACAGGCGTTGCGCCTTTATCTGGTAATGCTGTACCGCCTGTAACTGTTTGGCGGCAGCCAGTTCTTTCTCCTTCTGCTCCGTTTTATACCTGGCCTGCATCTGCGCAACTGAAACAGCCATATCGTTATTAAACAGGCTGTCTTTAAGCCCCATTACTTTGGTAATTAACCCTGCCGCCAGCTTATCCCTGCCAGTCCGCCGGTAAACCTCCAGTAAAGCCATATTGTTGTCAAGGCGGGGCTTTAGCCAGCCTTTTTGCGGGCTTATGGCATATGCCTTGAGTGCAATAGCCTCGGCATTTTTAAGGTTGTTGGTGGCTAAATAGAGTTTAGCCAGTTTATTAGATGTAGTTAAAAAGCCCTCATGGTCACCTGCTGTTTCGCGAATGGTTAAAGCATGTTTAAAATAGGCCTCAGCAGTATCCGTATTGCCCAGTTCCAGGTAGGCCTGGCCAATGTTATCAATGGTTGCGGCAATGCTCTTTTTGTTTCCCAACTTCATTTTTAAGCCGAGCGCGTGGGTGTAGCTAGCCAGCGCCTGGGTGTACATTTTCTTGTTGCGGTAAGCCGTGCCTATGTTGTTGCGGGATGCCGCCATGCCTGTAGAATCATTGATGCCAGAGTGTATCTGAAGCGCCATTTCATGGTAGTGCAAAGCCTCGTCCCATCGGCCCAGCTCGCCCATTACGTTACCAATATTTACATATGCCGATGCGAGGTCCTTATTATCCTTCAGTGGCTCTAAAACCCTTACTGCTTCCAGCGTAATTTTGAAAGCATCCTCATACACCCCCTGGTTTTTATACACTATACCAATATTGGTTAAGGCCTGCCCCAGGTGCAACGAATCATTGTTACGGGCAAAAGCAAGCTTCGCTTCAGTATAGTATCTCAAAGCGCTGTCATAACCCGACCGGCCATTATAAATAATCCCGATATTGTTAAGCGCGATGCCCTCGGCTTCATAGCCTTGCAGCCTCCGGGCTAATGCCACATTTTTTTGGAAATAAGCCATAGCGGAATCTGTACTGCCTGATTTCAGGTAAAGGCTTGCTACTGCCCTTTCGGTGGCCAGGCGGCTGGTATCAGCACCAATAGCCATGGCAATAGAATCGGCTTGCAACGCCAGTTGCAGCCTGTTTTTCAACCCCATTTTACTGTCATTTGCCCGGTTTAGTAAACCAGGGATTGTTTGCTGTAACAGGATGGAGTTATTTGTTGCAATTTTTTTCTGGCAGGCTGTTACAAATAAGCAAAACAAAATTATCGGGGCTACCCTACTTAACATTGAAAATATTTTTAAATAAACAGAAATGCAAAAGTAAAAAATAAAGACTCCCACCCAATATTACTTTATTGGGTGGGAGCGCCTAAATTGCTAATTACAAATACCAGCCACCATTGTGTCGTTCCTTACACTAAAGGAATCTACAATATTGGCAGAAGTATTAATGCATTGCCTGCCTGGCTTTTTCAGGCTTATAACCCATATACCGCTACTGGTAAGGTGTACCTCATATTGCCCACCAGCATTGGTAAAGCCCCTGATGGTATCAAAGCCTTTGGAGTACTCAACAAACACCCCTGCTTCAGGAAAGCCATTATTATCCTGTACTACCTCCATGGTAATGGGTAAATCATCGTCGTCCCCACCATCTTTGTGCGCCTGGTGTATGGCCTCAACCACTGTAGGTATTCCTGGCTGTACGTTCTTGCTTTTGGTGCAGCTTGCTGCAAATAAGAGCATAGCTGTCGCTAATGCAACTATTGAAAGTTTCATAAAATAAAATTTAAAATGTAAATAATTGTTTGGCTGAACGGGCTGGTTAGGGGCCTGCTTCCACCGTTTGTGGCGTTTTATGAAGCAGCCCCATGCCAGCTTTTAGAAAAAAACTACCGGGGAATTACGAACCAGCGAACCTTATTCCTGCGGAGTGAAAATTTCCCCAAAACCAAACCGGCTGAAATACTGAACATTGACCCGTACCAGAAAGAATGAGGTGCCCGCAACTGCTATCTTAACACCATGAAACAGCTTTTGCGCCATCCCTTTTGATATTGTAAAGATGAGGCAATACAATGACATAAATACTTGATAATCAATATTATAAAAACCATTTTTTGAAAATATAAAAGCCAAAAAATGACAGTAAGGCGGGAATTGGGGAACCGCAAGAGCCAGAAAATGGCACCTGATTTAATTTATGGCATTACCAAGCCAATATTGCTATATTTACAGCCATAAACACTTTATTTACATTCACAATTAGAATTAAATAGGCGCATATGGCACAGGACTATGAGGATCTACTATGGGATGAAGCGTGGGAAAAAGCTAAAATAGATGTGCCATCTAATGAGGGCAACTCATCTATATACAACAAACTAGCCGAGGGCTCGGGTGTATCTGAAACAACCCTATCGCGATGGAAGAGGAAAAACCCAACGCGCTCAAAGAACACCAAAAATTTGCTTTCAGAATACCTTGGGCATCGCAATTTTGAGGGTTTTAAGAAGCATGTTGATGCCAGCATAGAGGCGGAACTTGCGGCCGGCGATAGTATTGTAACCCGCAGCAGCACACCACAATATTCATTTCCGCAGGAAGTAGCCAACGCACTGTGCGACAGGGTGGGCAATTGGTGCTCATACTTATGGTGTAGCAATATCACTAAGGCAGCGGATTTATCAGACAGCCAGAAAGTAGATAATATTGGAATGGCATCGTTTATCACTACCCCATTCCTCGGCAAACCCCGGTATGACCCGACATTCCCAGAGCCTGATTTTCTGAAAATTACCAATGGTATTTGGTTGTGCCCTACGCATGAGGCTATAGTGAATAACGGTACAGGCGGTGGGCATACATCAAGCGACTTAAAACAATGGAAAGCAGGCAGGGAGCAATTTATCAGGGATTGGAGGGATGGCAAAATATCTATTACGGTTACCTATAACCCATCTATACCAGCCGTTGCCAATAAAATAAGGGATAGGTTTGACGGAAACGACATTATAGAATCAAATGGCTTTAGTGGAGGTGCATCTTTCATGCTTATTGTGGAAAGCATTGAAACACTGCAGTTAGCTTGTGCGTTTTATAATGAGGAGAAGGGGGCGCTTAAAGATGCCAGGATAAAAATAGGGAAGAAAGAAGTGCCACTGGAACAATTTGTAAATGGCGAAGCTAATATGTTTTAATAGGCGGTTACCAAATAAATGACGCGATATGACAGAGGAATATGCACGGAAAATAATTTCCCACCATTACCCGGATGCCAAGTTTGAGGCATTTGCACACACCGACGACTTCATGGAGCCTGAAGCGCAGATTGGCAGGGGCTATTACTACGTAAGCCTGTATGACGAAAAAATAGAATCCAGCCGCCTCAACACCAATGAAGGGGTTATTATCATCGGTAACACCTATTTATCGTCATTTGCCTACAACCTGGCACTTTCATGGATTTATGAATCCAGCAATGGCGTTATAGGCCCCGATTTTGTAAGCCCGTTATTAAAGTACAACCTAAAAAAGTTTTACGCGGAGCAACTATACCACAGGCACAACAATGTTTTTTCAAGGGCGGTGCTGCTTGAAACGCTGCTATACGAGCAGCATTTAATGATTCCCATTTTTGCAGAAATTGATGTAAACACAGAGTGGGCGGCAACAGCAAAAATGGTTTCGCTAGCCATGTCCAACTTTGTCCTGTTTCATGAAGTGGGGCATTACTACCTTCAGTACCTGCCGGCAAGCGTTGATGAACTTTTTACTGCAAATGAAGCTGTGGTTAAGCCCTTTTTACAGGCAGTGGAGCTGCAATATGATGCCCGTTTAATAGAAGAAGTGAAGTGCGATGTATTTTCGGTTTACCTCCGGCTTTTGGCTGATAAAGATGATAAAACAGCTATGCAATTCTCGCTGCGCGCAACAGTGCTGGGCTACGCATCAATGGCGATATTGTACGCTATTCAGGGTTCGGCCGAAAAAACGGCTGAGGAACACCGTAAAATACCGGATAATGTGGAACTGAAGAGCATTGAAACATCCACCCAGGAATATTCCTATATTTTAGAGGTGCCGATTGACGATATATCGGCTGAAATGCTGCTCCGGGCAAAATTAATGATAACGCTTTGTGAGTCAATTGCCCTGAAAGAAGGCATCGGTTTATACGGCATAGAAGGCATGTTGCAGCTAAGCGGCAACGCCCTCGATTACCTGAAATCATTTGTATACAAGATTATGGAAGAAGGCAGCAAGAATGAAAGGGCGATTGCCCGCCTTATAGCCGAAGGCTTCCACAACCACCCCGAGGGCATTGAATATTTGCACCTAAAATCAAAAGTGTTTAAATCGGAAAGGGAACTGAAACTCTAATGTGCAGCCCATGAGGTTTGTTTCTGGCGATTGATGGGACCAGTTTACGCGCCTGCACAAAAAAAGGCACCGCGGGGAAACTGCGGTGCCTTTGAAATATTATTGACTCTAAACCAACTATGCCTGTTGTGCTGGCGGTGCTGGTGGCGGCGGAGGTGCATCCTTAGGTGGCTGCCCCTGCTGCCCTCCCTGTGGGCGCTGGTTACGTGGCCTGTTATTGTTTTGTGGCTTTGGGCCTTGCCTTTGTTGTTGGTTAGGGTTTTTATTAGGCTGCTGTGCTGCTGGGTTAGCTGCACCTTCACCACCACCCTCTTGCGGAGGCGCTGCATTGGGTTGCCTTGGTGGCCTTGGCTGCTGCGGTGGCCTAGGCCCTTGCTTTTGCTGGGGCTGGTTAGGCTTTGGCTGTTGTTGTGGCCTTGGCTGCTGGTTAGGGCGGGCCTCCTGTGCCGGCCTCGGTTCCTGGCCAGCCTGTGGCTCCTGCCCTGGTTGCTGTTGCGGCTTAGGCCTGTTATTATTTTGCGGCCGGTTGCCTTGTGGCCGGTTGCCGCCACCCTGCTGTGGCCTAGGCCCCTGTGGGTTACCTGTACCGTCGCCGGCAGGCCTGGTGCCTTGCTGTGGCTTATTGCCGCCAGATTTTTTCTTTTTGCTGTTTTTTTCCAGGTTTTTGAGGGTAATGAGGCCTACATCATTCACGAAGCCAGCATCTACCTTTATGCCGCCGTCTTTTTCACGCTTGGCTTCTAGTTCTACAGGCTGCAGGTCATCTGGCTTTTGCCCCAGCTTGTTCATCTTCATTATCTCCTTCACCCTGTCAATACTCAATGGGTATTGCTTATTGTGGTCGCTGAAGCTATACCACATCAGGTTCTTGAAGATATCCCTTTTCTGCAAGTGGGCTACGCCCTTGGTTGTTTCTATAGAGTCGGCATGGTGCGGGAATACCGACAATGCATCCATATAGGTATCCAGCTCGTAGTTAAGGCAGCATTTCAGCCTGCCGCACTGGCCCGATAGCTTGGTCTGGTTAATAGATAAATTCTGGTAGCGGGCAGCAGTAGTGTTTACGGATTTAAAATCAGAAAGCCATGTGCTGCAGCACAATTCCCTGCCGCATGAGCCTATGCCACCCACTTTACCACTTTCCTGGCGGGCACCAATCTGGCGCATTTCCACCTTCATTTTAAAGTCGTTGGCAAATAGTTTTATGAGCTCACGGAAATCAACCCTTTGGTCTGCGGTATAAAAGAATGTGCCTTTTTTGCTATCGGCCTGTACTTCTACCTCGCACAATTTCATGTCCAGATTAAGGCCTCGGGCAATAGCACGCGACCTTATCAGCACTTCAGGCTCACGGCCTTTCTGTGCTGTGCACATCACCAGTTCATCTTCAGTAGCCTTGTGCAGCACCCTTTTGGTGACGCCATTTTCAGTAACGCTGTATTTTTTCATCTGCAGCTTTACCAGTTCGCCCGTAAGGCTTACCTGCCCAACATCATACCCGCCAACGCCTTCTACAGTTATCCAGTCGTTCTTTTCCAGTATAAAGTGTGTATTGTTCCTGAAAAATTCTTTGCGGCTGCCTTGATTAAACGAAACCTCTATTATAGGGTAAGGCTTGGCGCCATCGTGAAGGGGCAGTGTGCTCAGCCAGTCATGTACATTTAACCTGTTACACCCACCTGAACTGCAACCTCCATTACTTTTACATCCGGACGGCTTCCCATCGGAACCCGTTCCGCAACTACCACATCCCATTTAAAAAATATTTATATTGAGCAACTGCAAAATGGCCACGCTATTATATATTACTGACACCAACTATCGTTGTTCCCTCGCTGCACCGGCCAGCTTTACACTGCTGATTGTTTAAAAATAATTGTTTTATCCTTACAAACCTACAAAATTATTAACAGGGAACACGAAAAAAAGGTAAAAGCCCCTGAAAATTACAGGCTGCTAACAAAATAAAAAGGGCCCAGAACACCGAACCCTTACAAAAATGCAATACTATGTTAGTTGTTATGCCCTATTTCTTCTTTTTAAATTTGCTGTACTTTTTCTTCTTCGGCTTATCGCTTTGCTCGCCTAAAACAGGCGTGGGGCCAAATTCTTCAGGCACCTCGGCTTTCGTAACTTCCTTGCCCAGCAATTTTTCTATCCTTACAAACTTATATTGCTCGTGCTCGCTTACCAGTGTAAGCGCAGTGCCCTTGGTGGCGGCACGGGCAGTACGGCCAATACGGTGTATATAGTCTTCGCCATCGTGCGGCACGTCAAAATTGATAACCAGGTCAATATCTTCTATATCAATACCACGGCTCAGGATATCGGTAGCTACCAGTATTTTAAGTTTATGGTTTTTGAAATCCAGCAATACCTGTTCGCGTTTTTCCTGCTCCAGGTCGCTCTGTATCTGGTCAACCGAAAATTTAGAGCGCTTGAGCTCTTCGCAAAGCTTCTTTACGCTTAGCTTGCTGGAACAGAATATGAGTACGCTACCCCACTGCTGCTGTTTCAGTATATGTTTTACCAATGGTATCTTTTGCCCGTCAAATACCCAGTATGCCTGTTGTACTATCTGCTCCGGCGGCTTCGATATGGCTATATTAATTTCAACGGGGTTTTGCAGTATGCTATTAGCTAGTTTACGCATTGCAGGCGGCATGGTAGCCGAGAACATCAGGTTCTGCCTGTCCTTGGGCATGTAGGATATTATTTTGATAAGGTCTTCAAAAAAGCCCATATCCAGCATGCGGTCTGCTTCGTCAAGTATCAGGTAGCGGAGGCTATCCAGCTTTACATAGCCCATATTCAGGTGCGATATCATGCGCCCCGGGGTGCAGATAACTATATCGCAGCCGGTAACCAGCGCCTTGCGCTCGGCGGCAAACAAAGTGCCGCTGCCACCGCCATAAACAGCGATAGAGCTAATTGATGTATAATAAGCAATCCCTTCCAGTGTTTGTGCTATCTGTACAGCAAGTTCCCGCGTTGGCACAATAATCATTGAGTTGATTTTGTGCTCAGGGTGCGGCTCCGTAATCAGCTTGTGTATTACCGGCAATAAAAATGCTGCGGTCTTTCCTGTGCCGGTTTGTGCAGCGGCAATAATATCCCTCCCGGCTATAATTGATGGTATTACCTGCTCCTGTACCGGAGTGGCTGTTGTGTAACCCATTGCATCAATACCATCCAGCAAATCATCGTTAAACCCAAAATTGTAAAAATCCAAAACTTGTCTATTTTTCAATAAAGATAGTGTAGAAAACCGCTATTGCAACGTTAATATCGTTTAACCACAAATGCGCCTGTTTTTGCCATCAAAAAAAGGAAACATTGAATAAGACAAAAAAATATTCAGAAAGAGTGAAAAAAATATTTTGCAGAATCGTAAAGTTCCCTATTTTTGCAATCCCAAAACGAACAAAACACTCGTTCACTACGGGAAAAAATTCTTCCTTAGCTCAGTTGGTTAGAGCATCTGACTGTTAATCAGAGGGTCCCCCGTTCAAGTCGGGGAGGGAGAGCAGAAAAAGGGTTCCGGTTTCGGATCCCTTTTTTTATGCCCTGTAGTTTTAAAAATTCCTGGGAGAATCTATAATTGACCAAATGAAGAACCAACAAACATGGATAATATACCTAAAGCTGACCAGGAAGAGAAAATGATTGTCTTTGGTATCGGCCACGCAGTAAAATCATTCCAAGAAATAAGAAACAAGATTGTTGATCAAGACAATTTCGATAATTCGCGTCAATTTCTAGAAAGTGCAATATTCGACATCTTCAAAAAACGATACGACAATATTAATGATCCTGGATTGTACAAGACGATGTTCCTAAATGTTCTGAGGACCAAACAAGATGTGCTATTCGCACAAAAGGGTTATTAGACCGTACA